>JAITQR010000341.1 GCA_031288815.1 Treponema sp. | reverse complement strand
TTGTTGAGCAGGGGGTATTCCTGGGCGGCGATAAAGCCGATCTTCCTGGCCCCATTCGCCTTGGGCAGGGAACTGGTGGTAACGAGTCCCGCGAGGTAACCCAGGTAGAGGGACTGCTCGTACTGGTTGTAGAGGTAGGTGCTGATCTGGGGGTTTCCGGAATACTCCGCGTCGGTGATGATAAATTTCTGATTGGGGAACTTCTTCCCCACGCTTTCGCAGATTTCCGGGAGCGAAGGGTTGGAGCCCAGCACGATATCGTAGCCGCCTCCCGCCACCAGGGAGGTAAGCTGTTCTTCCCATTCGGCCTGGTTGAAGCCCGCCTCGTACACCTTCACCGTCACATTACCGTGGGATTGGGCAAAGCTTTCCGCCCCCCGGGCCAGGGTCTCGTAGGAAGGACTCCCCGCCACCATACCGGTAATGTACACCAGTACGGAAAGAGAGGAAGGGGATTTCGCTCCGCTTCCCCCGGCCCCGGCGGCAAAAAGGGAAGAGCCCAACAGCAGAACAGAGAGGAAAAGGGTACGGCGTTTCATTTTACGCTCCTTGACGGACGCCTCTCAAACCCGGCGGGGCCTTGAGGATCCATTGATAATAGGCGGGGACAAAAAAGCCCCGGAGATATCCAGGGCGTTGGTTTGAGAATATGCGGCCCCGGGAGGGGCGGCGCGATTTTCTTCCATCCGGACTATACCGTCGGCGCCGGAATTTCACCGGTTCAATCCGGCCGGGCCAAAACCACGGCGCGGATTAGCGGGCTATACCGCCGGTAGGGAATCGCCTGACGCGACGCTCCCAAGAACAGCCCGCAAGAGCACGTTCCGGAAGCCCGCGCCGGTTCACCCAACCCTGAAAATCCATGAACAAACGGTTCCAAAACCGGACGATTCGGAAACCTAAACAAATATACCGAATAAATTTGCTTGGATCAATAGTTCGGATCAATAACAGAACGGAACGATCTTTCAATTTTAAGATCTTACGCTCTCCTAAACATCCCCGCCCTTAAAGCCCAGTTCCTGGGAAGCCCGGCGGCTTATCTCCTTTAGGTAGAGGATCACTTCGTCCACCCGCTTTTTATCCATCCGGGCTACCGGGGCGGACACGCTGATCGCCGCCGCTACCCGGTCGCGGAAGTCCCAGACCGGCACGGCGACACAGCGCACCCCTTCCTCGCACTCCTCGTTGTCCATGGCGTAGCCGGTCTTCCGTACCAGGGCGACCTCCTTCTTCAGCCGCTCCAGATCCGTAATGGTATGGGAAGTATAGCGGGGAAGCCCGAACCGTTCCTCCAGCTCCTTGAGTTGGCCGTCGGAGTAGTTGAGGAGGTGGAGTTTCCCCACCCCGGTGGCGTGCATGGGGGCGATATGGCCAATCCGGTGCAGGGTCCGGAGCATTCGGGCCGGCCCTTCCTCAATAACGATATAGACCATCTGCATGTTCTGCTCCACGCAGAGGGAGGCGGACTCGTTAAAAGCCGCCGCCGCCTGTTTCACATACTTGGACAGGGAATTGCGGAAAGGGTAATTGCCCCCCGTCCGGGAACCCAGTTCCGCCAGTTTGAGGGTTAGGTAGTAGCAGGAACTCTCCGGTTCCTGACCCACATAGCCGAAATCGATAAAGGTGTTAAGAAAACGGAGCAGGGTACTCTGGGGCATATTGAGACTCTTCGCGATATCCTGGAGCCGGGCCGGGGTACTGATTTCGGTCATCCCCTCCAATATCCGCAGGGCTTTCCGGAGCGATTGGTTCTTCTTAATCCCCTCGCTAATCTGTTTTTGTGTTTTTGTCTGCATACCTCATCCAAAAAAAGTGATTCATAGCCGATTATACCCCTTATTGGAAAAATGTAAATCAACAAGCGCCGCCCGATCCATGGCCGGATACCGGGGCAGGGGTATCCGCCGGGGTCTTGTCCCCGGGACGGGCTTCCAGAGCGCCGCAAAACGCCGAGAAGCGCCGGGAACCCGGCCCGTGATTGCCGCCGCTTCCGGAACGCCAATCCGGTCGTTCGGGCCGCGGCGGGGACAGGAGCTTAAAACCTCGCCGGCTCCGCTCCGCGGGTCTACTTGAAGTTCTCCTTTTCCAGGTTGCCGATCTCCGCCACCTTGGGGGATGAGGGGCCTTCTTTGAACTCCAGTCCTACCCACTCGGCCAGGATTGCCTTGGCAAGCTCGCTTCCGATGACCCGTTCGCCGAAGCAGGCCACATTGCCGTCGTTGCTCAGGATGGAACGGCGGGCGGAAAAAATATCGTGGCACACCGCGGCGCGGATCCCCTTAAACTTGTTCGCCGACATACACATCCCAATGCCGGTCCCGCAGATCAGCACCCCCCGTTTTTTATAGCCCGATTCGATGATCTTCCCGCACACCCTGGCCGCCACGACAGGATAGGCGGTCTTGTCTCCGCTGTCGGATACCCCCAGGTCTTCCACGGCCGCCCCCGTGTCCTCCAGGAGCTTTTTCAGGGTGTTTTTTAGATTAACCGCCGCTTCGTCGCAGCCAATGACAATGTCCCGCATGGTCTACTCCTTGTCCCGGGATACCGGGATTTTCGATCCCATTTTACCCAATCATCGGGGTTTACGCATCTCTCCGTGTCCAACCTGTGCTGTACCCCTCCGAATCCCCCCTGATAAAAAACGCGAATTCGTGTAAATTGAGAGTTGACAGGCGGAAATGGGAGCCTTATAATAGCATATTATTTAAAAATTGAAATGTAATTTTAATTAACAGAGGTGTTATGATGGTAGTATCGGAAGTTATTGTGAAAATTCTGGAGAAGGAAGGGATTACCCATGCCTTCGGTATTCCCGGCGCGGGCATAAACGGGCTTTACAAGTACCTGGAGAAGGTCCCGATTAAGCATTACCTGGTCCGGCACGAGGAGGCGGCGGTTCACGCGGCGGATGGCTATTACCGCTCGGCGGGAAAGATGGCGGCGGCGCTTTGTACCTCCGGCCCCGGGGCCACCAATTTTGTCACCGGTCTCTATACGGCCTGGCAGGACTCCATTCCCCTCTTGGCCATTACCGGCCAGGCGGTCACCGCCCAGCTTGGCAAGGGCGCTTTCCAGTGTGTGGATATCGCGGAAATCTGCCGGACTGTTACCAAAAGGGCCTGGTGCCTTACCAACCCCAACACGGTTCCCGCGGTGCTGCGGGAAGCTTTTGACGCCGCCCTTTCCGGCAAGCCCGGGCCGGTGCTCATCGATCTTCCCCTGGACGTGCAGAACGCGGAGATCGAATTTGATATTGACACCTACCTGCCCTCCCGGACCAAGGCGCCCCAGCCTTCAAAGGCCGCCATCGAGAAGGCGGTAAAACTCCTGGACCAGGCGAAAAATCCGGTCATCGTTATGGGCGGCGGGGTTATCCTTGCCAAGGCGGAGAAAGCCCTGGTGGAATTTGCCGAATACATGGGCATCCCCGTAATTACCACCTATATGGCCAAGGGCGGTATCCCGCTGGATCACCCCCTGAACGCCGGACAGGCGGGAATTCAGGTCGGCGCGGTTTCCAGCGGCAACGATCTGTTGCTTGCCGCCGATGTGGTGCTGGGTATCGGCTGCCGTTTTACCGACCGGCATACGGGAAACGCGGGGATCTACCAGGGGGAGCGTACCTTTATCCATATCGATATCGACGCCCGGGAGTTGGGTAAGATCATCAAGACCGCCCTGGGTATTCAGGCGGACGCCGCCGACGCTGTCCCCCTGCTGCTTGCCGCGGCGAAGGCGGCCGGCGGGCCCCGGAAACGGACGGCCCCGGCGGTATCCTTCGCGGAGCAGCGCAAAAAGTACATCCGCGAGCCCGATCCGGGCAAGGCCGTACTGGATCCCCGGGAGGTGTTTGAGGCTATCAACCGGGCCTTTGATGACGAAACTCAGTTTACCACCGGCTGCGGGATCACCCAGATCTGGAGCGGCCAGTACCAGCGGATCAACAAACCCCGCAAATACTTCCCCTCCGGCGGGGCCGGGACTCTGGGCTTCGACATTCCCGCGGCTATCGGCGCTTCCGTCGCCGCCGGAGACTCCGGCAGGAAGGCCAAGACCGTCTGTCTCATGGGGGATTTCGGTTTCACCTTCCTGGTAGAGGAGCTGGGGGTAGCCGCGGCCTATGATCTGCCGGTGGTGGTACTGATCGTTAACAACGCCTATCTGGGGCTTATCCGGCAAAACCAGAAGTACGCCTACGGCTACGAGTACCAGGTGGCCATGAAGGAAAACAAGACCCTGATGGATTACGTCAAGGTCGCCGAGGGCTTTGCCTGCAAGGCGGAGCGGGTCTTTACCCACCCGGAGCTTGAAGCCGCCCTTAAGCGGGCGGACGCCGCCAAGGGTCCCTATGTGATTGATATCGTCGTAAATGACAATACGGATTGCGACATGGGGAACGACATTGCCCATATCCGGCATTTTGAGTAAATTAGATATCAGATGAGGCTGTTCCAAAACTTCAGCTTTTGGAACAGCTACCTTGAATTATTTCTTAGGAGCTAAAACCATGGATGAGCTGTTCACAAAAGCGCGGGATCTTCTGACCAAGTGGAAGGGAGATAAATATGTATTCGGCCGGGGGGTATTGCCCCAGGTGGGTAAACTTGCCGCGGCCCAGGGTAAAAACGCCCTGGTGGTCTGTAATACCACCTACATGAAGCCCGTGGCGGACGCGGTGGTGGATGCCCTTAAAAATGCCGGTGTCTCCATCTGCGGCGGCACGATAGTACCCGACGCGGGCCCCAACGCCCCCCGGGCGGACGTGTACCGTATTGAGACCTATATCCTCCACCACAAGCCCGACGTGATCATCGCGGTAGGGGGCGGATCCACCATCGACGCCTGCAAGGCGGCGAATTTTCTGGCCACCCTGGGCGGCGCGGTAAGCCCCGAAGTGGACCACTGGTTCGGAACCGGCATCGTAAGCGAGGCCCTGAAAAGCACCGGGAAGAAACTCTACCCCCTGATCGCCGTGGAAACCTCCGCCAGCTCCGGCGCCCATCTGACCAAGTA
>JAITQR010000329.1 GCA_031288815.1 Treponema sp. | reverse complement strand
CGGGGGGTGGAACGGGCCTTTGACGCCTCCGCCAATGACGCGGGCCGGGCCACCGCTATCCGGGCCACCCGCCAGTGGGGCAAAATCGCCTTTGTGGGGGAAGGAGGCACGGTTCACTTCAACCCCAGCCCCGATATCATCCATCCCCAAAAGAGCATATACGGCAGTTGGGTTACCAGTATCTGGCTTATGGAGGATCTGGTGGAGGAACTGGTCCGCTGGGATATTCACCCCGAAACCCTCATTACCCACCGCTTCCCCCTGGAAAAGGCCGCCGAGGCCTACCAGACCATGGCCGAGGGGAACTGCGGCAAGGTGGCGGTCTGTTTCGACGAGGAGCTGAAATAATGGCGGGAATGGACGCCGCGGATCCCCAAAAAGTACCGTCCCTGAAACTGGCGGGGGGTGGAAGAATTCCCGCCATCGGCATGGGGACTTTCGGTTCCGACCGTTACGGGGCGGAGGAAGTATCCTCGGCGGTGGCGGGGGCTCTGCGCCGGGGATACCGGCTCTTTGACTGCGCATCGGTATACGGAAACGAGGCGCGGATCGGGAAGGTCTTTGACGATGCCTTTAAGGAGGGATGGGTAAAACGGGAGGAACTTTTTATCACCTCCAAGGTCTGGAACGATATGCACGGCAGGGGGGATGTGCTGCTTTCTCTGGCCAAAAGCCTCAGAGATCTGCGGCTGGACTATGTGGACGCTTACTTTGTCCACTGGCCTTTCCCCAATTACCACGCTCCCCAGGCCTCCGGGGACAGCCGGAACCCTGACTCGGTACCCTTTTCCGCCGACGCCTTTATGGCAACCTGGGCCCGGATGGAACGGATATACCGCATGGGGCTGGCTAAACACCTCGGCATGTCCAATATGACCATACCCAAACTGGAAGCGGTACTGGGCCGGTGCCAAGTGAAGCCCGATCTTATCGAAATGGAGCGGCATCCCTCGTTCCAGCAGCAGGCCCTTTTTGACTACTGCGGGAACCATAGCATCACGGTCATAGGCTACTGCCCTATTGGTTCCCCCAACCGTCCCGACCGGGATAAGAGCCCGGAAGATGTGGCGGATACGGAACTGCCCGAAGTGGCCGCCGTTGCCAGGGCCCACGGGATACACCCCGCGCTGGTCTGCCTCAAGTGGGCCGTCCAGCGGGGAAGCGTCCCCATCCCCTTCTCGGTTCACGAGAAAAACTACGCCGCCAATCTCCGTTGCGTCACCGAAGACCCCCTCACCCAGGCGGAGATGGACGCCATGGCGAGAGCCGACAAAAACTGCCGCCTGGTGAAAGGCCAGGTTTTCCTCTGGCCCGGCGCCAAAGGCTGGGAAGATCTCTGGGATCCGGAGGGAAAAATCGCGGATTGAGTGACAGGGTAACGGTATTTAAAACCGTGACCACCGAGGCTGTTCCAAAACTTCAGCTTTTGGAACAGCTACCTTGAATTTAGGGGAAAAACCGGGCTTTCGACCAGTTTTTCCAAGAGCTTGTCCATCGAACCGAAGGTTCGCACCAACCGGGTTTTGGAACAAGCTCCACCAACAGGGGAAAAATTTACCGGGTATTACCCCTCAGCGCCCGGATGTTCATATCCAGGTACTTGGGGGGCAGCCGCTCCCTAAGGACCGCCAGTATCTCTTCCCGGCTAAAGGGGAGGAGCCCCTCGGTAATGGCCCAGCCCAGGAGGGCGACGTTGAGTACCCGGGGGCTGTCGCAGTATTGCCGCAGGGATTCCCAGGAGACAAGCGAAAGCCTGCCTTCCCCTTCAAGCCGATCCCGCAGGTAACCGATCATCACCGCCGGGTCGTAGGCCTTCCCCAGCATGCTTGAGACCGGAAGGATGCCCCGGTCCAAAACCAGGAGGCGGCCCCGGGGGGAAAGAAACGAAAAGGCCCGTACCGCTTCCGCCGGTTCAAAGGCGATGAGTACATCCGCGCCGCCGGGGCCGATGAGGGGCGAAACCGCCCCCTCCCCTATGCGGAGATGGCTCATCACGCTGCCGCCCCGCTGGGCCATGCCGATGGTTTCCGAACCCCGGATATCAAGCCCCCGTTTGACAGCGGCCTCCCCGATGAGCCGGGAGAGCAGCACGGTACCCTGGCCCCCTACTCCGGCGATAAGACAGTCCAGTTTCATCAAAGGGCCTCTTTTTCTCCGGCCGGCGAAGCTGCCGGCAACGGCGCGACCGGAGGAATGTTTCCAATGGCCCCGGCGGGACAGACGGTCTTACAGATACCGCAGCCGGTACAAAGATCCGCGTCGATAAAGGCTTTCCGTTCCGCTACGCCGGTTTGCGCGGACTTACCCGCCCGGGGATATCCGGCGGAAAGGAAAATCGCCGGGCAGCCCAATTTGCTTACGCAGATCCCGCAGCCGGTACAGGTCTCCCGGTTTACCTCCCGGCCTCCGCCCCGGGCGGCGCCCAGAACGATACAGGGCCCCTCAAAGACCAGGGCCCTGAGCCCCCTCTTGTCCAGCAGATTCAGTACCGCCTCTTCCGCGGCATTGATGTCAAAAGGGTCGGCCCTGGCAATCTCCTTCACCCCCAGGGCGCGGAGCACGCCGGGGATACCGATCTTTTCCGCCGGGGAACCGGCGGCGGTCTTTCCCGTTCCCGGGTGGGGCTGGCTGCCGGTCATGGCGGTAGTAAAATTATCGAGTATTGTCACGATGGTATCGGCGTTGTTGTACACCCCGTTCACTATCCCCGGAA
Source organism: Treponema sp. (assembly GCA_031288815.1). Next base: position 4,422 of record JAITQR010000329.1, on the reverse strand, counting down.
TTCCGGTGTGAAAGAAAGTGGAGTCCCCGGCAAAGGCGAAATTCAAAGTCTCCGGTTCCACCCGGTTCAGGCCCTGGGCCATGGTGATCCCCGCCCCCATGCAGAGGCAGGTGTCCACCATATCCAGAGGCTGGGCGTTTCCCAGGGTATAACAGCCGATATCGCCGGAGAAAACCGCCTTGCGGGGGGGAAGGCCGGCCCGCCGCCGATCCCGGTTGTAACGGTTTACCGCTTCCTTGACGGCGAAAAAACTCCCCCGGTGGGGACAGCCGGCGCAGAGCACCGGCGGCCGGACCGGCAGCTCGGGGGGCGCTGCCTCCGCCTTTCCCTTCCCCTCCTCCGCCGGGATGCCGAGAAAGGCGGAGACGGCCGCGCTAACCTGGGCCGGGGTGTTTTCCCCCGCCTTGGGCATGTCCCCGCTGAGCTTCCCCCGGATTTTTACGCTGAGGTTGAAGATCCCGCAGAGCCGGATAAGGGCGTCTTCAATGACCGGATCCAACTCTTCCACAACCAGGACTTCCCCAAGGGGGCCTTCCCCGGAGCCCTCAAGGAAATCCCGTCCCAAAGCGGAGGGAAAGGGAACCGTGGCAACCTCAAGCAGGGTGTATGACGTTTCCCCGCGGCCTTTACCGCCAATGGCCGCCAGGGCTTCTTTCACGTAGGCGCGGCTTACCCCGCCCGCGGCAATACCCAGGCGGAGGCCCTGGGGGGACGCGGGATGAAGCACGGTAATCCTGTTGCCCGGGTAGGAGGAAAAAACATCCCCCAGTTCGAGGAGATCCTTTTCGATCTGAAGGTGGCTGCGGTAGGCCAGGCCGGGAAAGATCACCCAGCGGCCTCCCCCCTTGTCAAAGCCCGCCGGGATTTCGCGTTTCAGATCCGGCAGTAATTCCACCGAAGCGTAACTGTGGCAGACCCGGGTAGTGGGCCGGAGGATAACCGGGCGGCCGTATCGTTCCGAATAGTCAAAGGCATGGGCGGCCATAAGGTAGGCTTCCTCCGGATTAACCGGATCAAACACCATGATCTTTGCGTAGGTCCCGAAACGCCGGGTATCCTGCTCGGTTTGGGAGGAAATGGGGCCGGGATCATCCGCCACGACAATCACCAGGCCCCCCTTGACGCCTACATAGTTAAGGCTCATCAGAGGGTCCGACGCCACATTAAGGCCAACCTGTTTCATGGTTACCAGGGCCCGCCCTCCGGCTATGGCGGCCCCGGCGGCCACTTCCAGGGCCGATTTTTCGTTCACCGACCATTCCACATGGACATCCCCCCTGGCGGCTGGGGAAAGGCCGGACAGCGCTCCCTTTTTTTCCCTGGCGATGGTTTCAAGGATCTCCGTAGAAGGGGTTCCGGGGTAACCGGTGACCACCGAAACCCCGGCCCGCAAGGCTCCCAGGGCAATGGCCTCATTCCCCATGAGCAGTTTTTTCACTTCCTCTCCCCTTACGTGATGGTTTTATGTCTACCGGCTGAACTTTCTTTACTTCCGGGTCTTACCAGTCCAGTGTCTATTCGAGCATTATATAAGGGTTTTGCCGAATTTCAAGTTTGGTTCAGGGGGATTAACGGTGTTGTCATGGGAGAGGCTAACCGGTATCCTTGAGCTATGATAAGCGAGGCCGGAAAAGCCGGTGAAAAAAGCTGGTCCAGGGTTGAACTTATCCGGGAAGCCTTCCACTACCAGAGCCGTTTCGAGGGTTCCACCATGGTTTTTAAGGTGGATTTCCCGGTTACCGAAAATCCGGGCTTTCCCTTCCTGGTAAAAGATCTGGCCCTCCTGGCCCGAACAGGTTTCCGGGTGGTGATAGTTCCCGGCGCGAAGGAGTGGATCGACTCGGTCCTGGCGGAATACGGCATCGTTTCTTCTTATTCGGGTTCCACCCGGATTACCACATCCCAGGCGATTCCTTTTGTGGAGATGGCGGCTTACCATGTGGCCGCCCGGTTTATGACCGGGCTGGCGGGAAGCCGGGTGGACGGGGCCATCGGCAACTTTGTCCGCGCCAGGGGGCTCGGGGTTTTAAACGGCCTCGATCTGGAGCATACCGGCGAAGTGGACAAGATCCTGAGGGACTCTCTTTCCCGGGCACTGGATCAGGGGATGGTGCCCATCCTTCCCTGTATCGGCTACAGCCCGGCCGGCAAGCCTTACAACGTACCCAGCGACGAAATAGCCCTGGCCGCTTCCGAGGCGCTGGGGGCGGTAAAGCTCTTCATCGTCTCCCTCAGCGGGGGACTGCGGAAGGGCCTTCACGCCATGCCGGATACCATCGAGACGGGGGAAGAGGGCCGGGTGATACGGCTTAGCCCCCAGGAAGCGGAGACGATCCTTGCGGCTAACGCCGCTTCGGCTAACACCGCTTCGGCTAACACCGTCCCGCTAAAACCGGAGCCGGGGATCAGCCCTGAACGGCTTGAAGGCAGCCGGCCTCTGGTGGAGCTTTCCCTTGCCCTTCGGGCTTCCCGGTCGGGAGTGGAACGGGTACACATCGTGGACGGCAGGGAGGACGGGGCGATCCTGCGGGAACTCTTCTCCAACCTGGGTTCCGGAACCATGCTCTACACCGACGAGTACGAGTCCATCCGTCCCCTCCACAGCAGGGATATCCCGGTGATCCTGAAACTTATGGATCCCCTGATGCGCCAGGGTATCCTTGTCCGGCGCAACGCCGAACAGATCCTGGAAAAAAAGGCGGACTTCGCGGTCTTCGAGATCGACGGCTCGGTTCACGCCTGCGGCGCCCTCCACGACTGGGGGGAGGCCCAGGGGGAAATCGCCGCGGTAGCCACGGATCCCCTTTACGCGGACATGGGCCTGGGCCGGCGGATAGTAGGCTACCTGATGGACAGGGCCCGGAAAAAAGGATTCCGGCGGGTCTTTGTTCTGACCACCCATACCCAGGACTGGTTTGAGTCCCTGGGCTTCCGGGAAGCGGCGGTGGACAGTCTCCCGGAAAAGCGGCGGAAGGTATACGACCGGGAAAGGCGAAGCAAGATCTTTGCCCTGGATCTGGAAACGCAATCAACAGGCTCACCCTGAAAGGCGGGATATGAAACCTTTCACGGCGAATAGAAGACTATTTTATCCGTAATCCGGCAATACCATCCCTTGGGTTATGCCGCGTTTTTTAAGAATCTATGCCAACCATTACCGATGTGGCCTTAACGATGGCGTAGGCTTCTCCCCCGGCCTGCAGACCCAACTCCCTAATTGAATCCATGGAAATGGTGGCGGACATCCTGTTGCCTCCCCCGATGTCGATGATCACGATGCCGTTCACCGCGCCTTCCTTGACGGATACGATCCTGCCTTTAAACTGATTCCGTGCGCTGATCTTCATGATTCCTCCTGGTATTTAACATACCGCTTCAAATATCCTACCCCGGCTTTCAAAGAAGTTCCACTAAAAACACCGCGATTTCGCGTTGGCATGGCCCGCCTTCAGTCTTCCGCTCTCCCCAGGGCCTCGAAACGGCGGGAGACGGCGTGTTCCCCTTCATCTACCAGGATGAGGGTACGGGGCGTGGGTCGGGCTTCCCTTTCGTGGAATACCGAGGTGCTGCCGAAGCTCGCGCCGTTCAGGTGATATATGGTCCTTCCACACTCTTTATCCGCGCTACATCCTCATAAAACCAACCTCTTCCGGAAAGCCGAAGTCACAACCCGGAACATCTTTTGGAGCATTACGACAACACACCGCTTGCAGAAGACCTGCACCGGATATTCGACAAAATAGTCCATTCCATGCCGGACAGGGTGACGGTGGGAACGAGCGAGTTCGACCTCCAGGTGAGCATTATATCCGAACACCAGAGACAAATTGATGCCAATGTATTTGAGCGTATCTTTGCCTCATTAAGAACACGCCAAGCGGACAGTTCCCCTTTTAAAGAAACAAAATTGTTGATTCTCCGGCTTAAACATTGAGGAGTCGTAACATTCAATTCAATCTCTGCAACATCCAATTGGTAATTATAAGTTATTTTCTTATATATACTTACTAATTCGTTGTATGGATTCAGACTATAATTTAGAAATCCTATTGGATAGTTGACTTTAAACTCAAATATTCATTATCAATTGAATATTGTTCAACTTTAATATTGTCGTTCAATCTTGATATTTGCGAGCCACTTACAACAGGAAACCGGAAATTAAAAAATGAAGGACAATTTAACAAGGAAGATAAGTGAAAATTTTTATCCGGCATTGCATATAAAGCGGATTCTAGAAGTAGCGAAAGCAAGTATATATCGTTTATTGCTATGGCATTACCCTTCTCGTAGACACCCTTCGTATTCAAATCTTTAATTATCCCCCAGGAAACAAGTGAACGAATAACATACCGGGAACATCTCTCTACGGTATTTCGTTCTCCCAATACCTCATAAATTCGATTCATAACCTGCGATTTT
>JAITQR010000028.1 GCA_031288815.1 Treponema sp. | reverse complement strand
TAGTGGGCCCGTAGATCATCCAGGCAATACCCTGATTTCCGTCCCCCATCTCGTTGAGCCACTGATCCAGGGGGATTTCCTTCACCTCCACGTTAATTCCGATGGTCCTGAGGGACTCGGCAATAACGAGGGACGCCCTGCCGACACTCTGATAATTGGAAGGATACGTAAGGGTGGTGGAGAAACCCTGAGCCGCCCGGGACCGGGAAAGCTCCCCCCGGGCCTTGTCGAGGGAATAATCGTAAGTAAACACCGCGGCCAGCTTCGCCCGGGCCTGGGCTTCGCTCATCACCGTGGAGAACTGGAGCGGCGAAGGAATCGCCGTAGCCGCCTCGCCCTTGCCCCGGAGAATCCCCTGGACGATCCCCGCCTTGTCAATGGCATGGGCAACGGCGCGCCGCGCATGAATATCGTCAAAAGGAACCACCGTGGGATCAATCGTGAGCCCCTGATAGGAACGATCGGAAAGAGTAGTAACGGTAATACCGTTTATCCGCTCCCACTGGGCCGTCTGATCCAGGGGAATATTGATGGTAAAATCGAATTCCCCCTGCTGAAACGCGAGGAGCCGGGTATTGTCGTCCTCAATGAAACCGATGTAGACCCGCCGGATCGCCGGTGTCTCCCCCCACCAGGTACTCGCCGCCTCAAAAGCGGCGTGGCTGCCCGGTGAAAACTCCACGACCTTGTAAGGACCGGACCCCATAATCAGATCCCGGGGCGAACCCACCGTCCCGCCCTGTTCTATCCGCTCCGTCCATGCCCGGGAAGTAACGAAAAGCCCGCCGGTATTGGATACCGCCCAGAGGAAACTACCCGAAGGCTCGTTCAGAGTAATCGTAACCTCGTAATCCCCGGTCTTTTCCATCTTGACTATGTTATCCGAAAAATAAATGTTCGTTCCCGGGGAAACAACCGGATCCATAGCCCTGCTTATCGAATAAATCACGTCCTCCGGCGTAACCGGCGTCCCGTCATGAAAACGGGCGTTCTTCCGTAACTGGAATTTCCATACCCGGGCATCCGTATCCGTCCAGGACTCGGCCAAACCGGGAACAATCTTTCCCTCGTTGGAAATTCCCACCAGCCCCTCCTGTACGATCACCGCCGCATAATAATTGAGAATCCCCGCCTCCTGATTGACATCCAGAGTTGAAAGGGACCCCGGCAAAGCCACCCGGAGAACATCCGCCGTCCCCGCCGTTTCCTTCCTAGCCCCCGCAAAGACCACCGTCCCGCTTAGCGCTAGGGTCAACGCCAGTACCGAAAACCGCCTTTTTGCAAACATACCCAGCCTCCATCTGTTTTATACCGGCAGCTCCCGCCGGGACCCGCAAGTCCTAGTAAAACTACCGTATTGATAACATACTCATTTGTCCCGTGGTATGCAAGTGCTTCCCGCAATTTAACATTTACCCATCATCTTCATCACCGATAACAAGAAGCGCCTCTCCGACAGAAGCGCCTCTCCGTGTTGACACAGGATTATTTATCCGGCATACTGTAATTAACACGGACCATAAACCATGGAGCGGAAACAGGCCTGGGCGGTAAGACCTGCGATCCGGTAAAGTTGTAATGTTTGAGATACTCAAACGGGAGTTGATCTACCTCTGGTACTATTTCGACATTCAGTTCCGGCAAATTGCCGGATACTGGATCCTGGGTATGGCATTAGGTTCGTTCATCTCCGTGTTTGGCAAAGAAAAGATCCGGAGCCTTTTCATCAGAATGCGGAACGCGAGGATGGGCGCCTTCGGCATTGTTCCCGCTTCGCTTATCGGCATTGCCTCACCCCTCTGTATGTACGGCACCATTCCGATTGCCGCCTCATTCGCCGAAAAGGGCATGGCTGAAGACTGGCTTGCCGCCTTTATGATGGGCTCCATCCTCTTAAACCCGCAGCTGCTTTTCTACAGCGCCGCCCTGGGACCGGCGGCGTTGATCATCCGTTTTGTCAGTTGTTTTTTCTGTGGCTGCGCCGCGGGACTTTGCGTCCGTCTTTTCTTCAAAAAGCGGAGCTGCTTTAATTTTACCGGCTTCACGGCCCCCGTAAGCCGGGACACGGATCCAAACCTGGTTTTGCGGTTCCTGAAGAATCTGTGGCGGAACATCAGGGCGACGGGGCTTTACTTTTTAACCGGCGTGGTCCTCTCCGCCCTCTTTCAGCGCTATGTTTCGGAGGAGACGATGGCCGCCCTGTTCGGCAGGGGGAACCGGGGATTCGGTCTCTTGATGGCGGCTACCGTCGGCGTTCCCCTGTATGTATGCGGCGGCGGGACCATCCCCCTGCTTATGGGGTGGCTGCAAAACGGCATGAGCATGGGAAGCGCCGCCGCTTTTATGATAACCGGCCCCGCCACGAAGATCACCAATCTGGGGGCGCTTAAGATTGTATTGGGACTAAAAAACTTTGCCCTCTATATCCTGTTTGCCATAGTGTCGGCGCTGCTGTCCGGTTTTGTTGTAGATTATGTGTTCTCCGTATAATGTTAGCCGGAGACCGGCGGTACCATGCCTCGCGGTTCTTGTCATAACAGCGTTCGTGCTGCATGCGGGCTGCGGGGGCGAAAGACCGGAACAGCCGCCGGACGATCCCCTGGGCCGTACCCTCCTGATCTATGATTCGGGGGAAAGCTCCTTTTTGTCTTTGTTTTTGTACAATTCCGATGAGGCCCGGTTCAGGCGGCTGGTAAAAGTTGTGGCGCGGTTGAGTTACGCCGGAACCTTTGATCTGCGCCGGAACGATACGCCCCCTGACGCGAAGCGGTATGACACTTTTTTTGTAGGCATAAGGACCCGCCGGGATAGTGAGATCCTGAGAGCATTTCTTGCCGGTTTTGATTTTTGGGATGGGACGGTGATTCCGTTTTGGATGGAGGCCGGAGATGAGGGGAATGAGACCGGGATCGAAATCCAGGCGCTGATACAGGGGGCCCGGATTCTCATAGGCGGCCAGGGGCTTCGTTATGACAGAGGCATACCGCGGCGGGAAGCCGATTCCGTCGCGGCGGAATGGATGGAGGGCTTGCGCGCCGAGCTTGCCGCGCGAAAGGCCCTGGGTGAGGGCGCCGGGGAAGTTGTTAAAGCCTTTGCCGCCGCTTTTCCCGGCCGCATTACCGATCCGGAATTCCGTTTTTCCCCTGCCGCCGACGGCAGGGCGGACTGGTATTTCAAGCTTGACGGCGTTCCCTACGCCTACGCTTCCGGCCGTTTCCTCACCCTTGACGAGGCGGCGCATAGTGAAGACTTCCGCCCCCTGCCGGTCTACCGTTACCGGCGGCGGGCGGACGATCCGGATATTGAAGACCGCTGGAATACGCTGGCCTCTCAGACGAAGTCCCGCAGAAGCAGCGGCGCCGCGCTTTCCGGCTGGAATCGCATGGCCGCCGGTTCCGGGGCGGAACGTTCACCCTTCTATGAAACCCTGTACGCCTGCAGCACCCGCGCGGAAGCTTACGAACAGCAGCGGTGGATTACTTTTCTGGACAGGAACGTCCAGGTTCACAAGGCGACAGCGGCGCCTCTGGCAAAGGTTGAAGCCAGGATCCTGGAACTGGAAAAAACCGATGAGCGCGTTGCGGAATGGAAGAAGCGGCT
>JAITQR010000247.1 GCA_031288815.1 Treponema sp. | reverse complement strand
GCCCGGCGATCCCTCCTGGACCAGATACGCCGTCTGGCGGAAAAGGCGGGAAAAGAAACGGTCGCGGCCCTGAGGGCGGAACCCGGGCCAAAGCCGGCGGAATCCGGGACCGCGAAGGGGGCCGGAGTTTCCGCCTGTTCGGAAAAGGCCGGAAGACACCTGGCCGCCTTCGACAAGGCCCTGGAGGAGGATCTCTCCACCCCCCGGGCCCTGGCGGAACTCTGGGGGCTTATCCGGGACGGGGAACTGAGCCCGGGGGAAGCCCTGGCCGGAGCCCTGGATATGGATGGGGTATTGGGCCTTTCCCTGGCGGAGAGCCTGGACAAAGCCGGAACGGACAGAGCCGGAGACCCGGCCCTGGCGGAGGAAGTCGAAAAACTTATTGCCCGTCGGGCGGAGGCGAAGAAGGCAAAAAATTACACTGAGGCGGATAGTATCCGGCAGGCTCTTAAAGATCGGGGCGTTATCCTGGAAGACACTCCCTCGGGCACAGTCTGGCGTCCGGTGTAACAAACAAGGGCATGCTTTGTTTTGAGTATGGATGGAGATACGGAGAAAACCAGGGTGGAAAGCCCCGATTTTCGCAAACTATACAATACCGCGTTCCCCATCCTGTTCCGGGTTGCGTACCGTATAGCGGGCGGCAAGGAAGCGGCGGAGGATCTTTGTCAGGAGGCCTTTTTCCGTCTCTATGAAAAAAACATGGTGTTTCCAAATCCGGAAGAGGCCAAGTACTGGCTTATCCGGGTGGTAAAAAACGCGGCGCTCAACTACGCTAAACGGAAAGAGCGGGAACGGAAGGCTTACCAGCGGGCTTTTCGGGAGGATGTGCGGGCCGTTGAGAACGGGGAAGGGAACCTCATTAAGCAGGAGACCCGGGAGGAAATACAGGAAGCCCTGAACAAGCTCCCTGATAACCTGCGGATCGTGCTGATACTAAAAGAGTATGGCGAAATGAATTATAAAGAAATAGGACGCGCCTTAGGCATTAGCGAAGGAAATGTTAAAGTCCGGGTATTCCGGGCCCGGGAACGGCTGGCCCTCCTCTTGGGAACGGAAGATAAATCGTTAGCCTCTCGTTTTGGCAAGGATGGTACACATGTGCCCTGATCGTCAACTTCTTTCGGTTTATTTGGACGGGGAACTTCCTTCCCCCTGGAAGGAAAAAATGGAACGCCACCTGGCTTCCTGCTCCCGGTGCCGGGAAACCCTGGACGCCTGGCGGAAACTGTCGGTCCGCCTGGAGGAGCTGCCGGATGTTGGGGAGGCGCGGGATCGGGTCTGGGAACGGCTTGACGCGCTGACGGGACAGGCCGCCGGACGCCGGGTTTTCCAGTGGAAGCCGGTTCCGGCAAGTATATGGCGGCGGAAGGTCCCCCTGCCCTTTACCGCGGCCCTGGCCGCGGCCGCGGCGGTACTGGCCATTGTCTTTACCACGATCCTGGTAAAACAGCCGGGAATCCCTTCGATTGGTGAATCGCCGGTGTTCGCCGGAATAGACATGAACGTCGAAGATATTGTTCCTGTTTCGGATATGAACAGCGTATTGCGGTATCTGGAAAGTACGGACAACGGCGACATCATGATCATCCGCCTGCCGGAAAGCAGGAAATTCATGAACGCCGGAGAGCCCATGATCATCAAGGCCGATTACGGGAGCAAGTCCCAGCGATGATCCCCCTGCCCCGCGTTTTTCGTATTGGTTTTATCGGAGGCGCTTTTCTTTTGGCCGCCGGCGCCTGGTTGAGCGCCCAGGAATCTTCATTGGCGGAGATGCTCCCCGCCTTCAAGGAGCAGGCGGTGGTGATCAACATCATCTCCCGGGTTATCGAAAACAACCGGCGGGAGATCTTCAATTCCGTCAATTCCCGGGTAACCATTCCGGGACGGCCGGTGGGCATCAAGCTGGTGGGCTCCAATTTGGTGGTGGCGGTTCAGTTTACCCCCTTCTTTGGGCACAAGGGGAGGAATGTGCTGGTAGCCCAGGGTCAGATCTGGATAGAGATCCCCGGCGAAGGCATGCGGTACCAAACCACCCTGCAAACCATCCCCATGGAATTCGGGGAGCAGGTTTACTTTTATCCCCTGGGTTCGGTTACCAAGCCGGAGGAAGCCCGCATCGAAATTCAACTGGAACTGCTGCCCTACAAGAAAGAGGACGGTCTCAGGGCCGGCGAAGCCGCCGGGAAAAAGGGGGAGAACGAAAGTTCCAGATGAGTCCGCCGCTCGGAGTGTTTCCCCGGAGTTTTTTTTTACAATTTCCCGGCATAATGGTAGTTGTGGGGGCGCTTTTTTTCCCCTTCCTGTTCGGATCGTGTCAGGAAAGGCTTCCGGAGATAAGCTCCATAAACCCCCAAATAGGCATGACAGGGGACGTGCTTACCATCCGGGGAAAGTATTTTGGTGAAGAACGGAACGAATCGTACGTTACCATAGCCGGCGTCCCTCCCACCAATTCCTCCTACCTTCGCTGGGGCGACGGGGAGATACAGATAAAGATCCCCGAATTCGGGGACTCGGGTCTTGTCCGGGTCCACCGGGAGAAGGGCCGGAGCAACGCCATACTCTTTTCCAACCGGGAAACCATGCCGGCCTTGGTGCGGGGGGAAGATGTGGGCACAGGCCCCCGGATCGTGTCGGTAAGCCCCCAGGCGGGACCCGTTGGCGGTCTGGTTACCATCTCCGGCGGTGGCTTCGGCAGCTTTAGGGATCAAAGCGCGGTACTTTTCTCCTGGAACGCCGAGCCGGTCCCCGGGGCGCCCGAGGAAGAGCGGAGCCCGGAAATGGTGGAAGTATCCGATGCCGAACTGGGTTACGAGTTCTGGAGCGAACGGGAAATCCGGGTCAGGGTTCCCGACGGCGCGATAAGCGGCAATATTGAGGTCAAAACCCCCAGGGGCAGGTCCCGGCCCTTCTACTTTGAAATATCGGGAAAACCGGGAACCAAGATCTTTCGGGATAAACGTATCTACACGGTTGGCTATCCGGTGGATATCCGTACCCGTGATGTGACGGAGCCTAATACCCTGTACCTCTGGACGCCCAATCCGGCCCTCTCCTCGGCCCAGCGGAAGATGGAAATACTTTCCCGCAGCCCGGAACCTTTTGTGGAGAATTACCGGGGTACGGCCCTGTTCAAGTTGAACAACCTTGCCTCCGGTTCAACGGTAAGCATAAACCAAAGCTGGCTGGTAGAGGTGTATGCCCAGGAAACAGCGATCCTGGTCCAGTCGGTAAAGGAAAGCGGTTCCCGCATGGCGGTCTATACCGCCCCCTCTCCCCTTCTCCCGGCGGACGATCCCCGGATAACAAGCCTGGCCGCCGCCATTACCGGCCGGGAGCGGAACCCCCATGTCAAGGCCCGGCGGATCTACGAGTGGCTCATCCGGGAGCTTACTATCGGCCCAAACCCCCTTTCCGGAGGCGTTATCGAAGCCCTTGAGCGGAAACAGGCCGATTCTTACATGGCCGCCCTCTTCTTCTGTACCCTGGCCCGGGCGGCGGGGATTCCTTCCCTTCCCTCCGCGGGGGTACTGATAAACCGTAACCGGCGGACAAGCCGCCACTACTGGGCCGAATTCTGGATTGAGGACTTCGGCTGGGTTCCCCTGGATCCGGCTTTGGGGGCGGGGGCGGCTCCCGAGGCCTTTCACTTGCGGGAGGATCACGGCACCTGGTACTTTGGCAACCTGGACAGCAGCCGGATAACTTTTTCCCGGGGCCAGACCAGCTTGTCCCAAATGGATCCCCGGGGCAGGACCGCGATTCGGAACCGGGAGTTTGCCCTGCAGAACCTCTGGGAGGAAGCGGTGGGGGGACTGGAAGCTTATTCCTCTCTTTGGGGGGATATTACGATAACCGGGGTATACGCCCAGTAGCTTGGGCCCTTCGGAAACTTCAGTCTCCGAGCGGCTTCGCTATCGGGCCGATTTTATAACCAGGGGGAGCGGAAATGATTGTAGTAATGTCGCTGGGGGGTTCCATCGTGGCCCCGGACGGGGTGGACGAGGCTTATTTAAGGGATCTGGTGGCCCTGGTGGGCCGGCTGCTCAGGGAAGACGAGAAACGGCGCTTTATCTTTGTGGTAGGCGGCGGCGGCCCCGCCCGGGCCTGGCAGAAGGCCTACCGGAACCTGGTATCCGAACCGTCCGATGAGGAGGCCGACTGGATAGGCGTAATGGCCACCCGGCTCAACGCCCAACTGGTAAAGGCGCTTATGGGGGAGTGGTGCGGCCAGGAACTGGTAACCGATCCGACCCGGGCGGGCCCCCTGACGGGCAGGGTACTAGTGGCCGCCGGCTGGAAGCCGGGTTTCTCATCGGACTACGACGCGGTAATCCTGGCCGAGCGTTTCCAGGCTTCCCTGGTGATAAACCTCTCCAATATCGATCGGGTCTACACCGACGATCCCCGGAAAAATCCCGAGGCCAAGCCTATCGACTCCATTTCCTGGGCCGATTTCCGGGCCATGGTGGGGGATGAATGGGTTCCCGGTAAAAACGTGCCCTTTGATCCGGTGGCAAGCCGCCGGGCGGAAGAAATCGGGCTTAAAGTAATCTGCGCGGCGGGAAAAGATCTGCGGAACCTGGAAAATATTCTCAAGGGCGGAGAATTCCTGGGAACCCGAATCGGTTAAGCCGCTTTTTAGGCGCGCCTCGCCAGGGCGGGATTAACCTGAGGCAGCGCGCAAGCCGCTTGGGTTAGATTTTTGACGAGACAGCGCGCAAGCTTGTGTAAGCCGCTTCTTTTTGGGTATTATGCGATCGCAAGGAGACAAGAATGGATATATCAGCTTTACAGAAAGCTCGTTACGCTTACCAGCCAAAACTTCCCGCCAGCCTGAGCCGGGATATTGCCGGTATCGGAATCGAATTCGGTTCGCCGACAGAATCAGTGGCGGATCAGCAGGATCTGAAAGAGCTTTTTAAAAACACCTACGGTAAACCAATCGCCGCCTTTGTGCCGGGCGGTCTTAAAGATATTAAACGCACCTTGAATGTGGGGGTGATCCTCTCGGGCGGCCAGGCGCCGGGTGGGCATAACGTAATCGCCGGGCTCTTCGACGGTCTTAAAAAAGGCAATCCCGAATCGAAACTCTACGGTTTTCTCGGCGGCCCCAGCGGGCTCATCGAAAACAAACATGTTGAGATTACTTCCCCCTTCATGGACGGCTACCGGAACACCGGAGGTTTCGACATGATCGGTTCGGGCCGTACCAAGATAGAGAGCCCGGAACAGTTCGCCGCCTCTCTGCAAAGCGCCGTTGATCTGGGGCTCAACGCGATAGTGATTATCGGCGGTGACGACTCCAACACCAACGCCGCCCTGCTGGCCGAATATTTCCTTGCCCAGGGCTCGCGGATACAGATAATCGGCTGCCCGAAAACCATTGACGGGGATTTGAAAAACGAGTACATCGAAGCGTCTTTCGGCTTTGACACGGCCTGCAAGACCTACAGCGAACTTATCGGCAACATCTGCCGGGACGCCAACAGCGCGAAAAAATACTGGCACTTTATTAAACTCATGGGCCGGGCCGCCAGCCACATTGCCCTGGAGTGCGCCCTCCAGACCCAGCCCAACATCTGCCTTATCTCGGAAGAAGTGGAAGCCAAGGGGCTTTCCCTGAAGCAGGTGGTTGACCATATCTGCGCCTCGGTAGTCAGGCGGGCGGAAAACGGTGAAAACTTCGGGGTCGTCCTTAT
>JAITQR010000204.1 GCA_031288815.1 Treponema sp. | reverse complement strand
GGAAAAGATAGACGCCATGATCTCCAGCAAGCAGGAACTGGCGGCAATGACGGTTTCCTCGGGGGAATCCTGGCTCGCCCGGATGAGCCACGCCGAGTTAAAGGCCCTGTTTGACCGGTAAAGGAGAGAGCCGCTCAGTTGTCAAACACCGCGATTCCGTGGATGTTCAGGAGGGCAAAAAATTTCTTCTTGTTTTTTAACGGAACCGCCAAAAATCCGCCTTCGGCGCGGTGAACCAGGGATCGCAGCTCCGTATCCCGCAGCAGTTCCTCCGTGACCCCCCGGTCCGCGGGGAGGGGGTATACCAGCATATCGTCCAGGGGCCGGTCAAACAGCCCCGCCCGGTTCAGGGCTTTTTCAAAAAGGGCAAGCCAGTGAGGCGCGGGGGCCGGATCGATCAAGGCTTTGAATTTGTTTATCCGATCCTCTATCTGGCTTTTATCGGTACAGCCCGCGATAAACGAATCGGGGCTCACCCTCCAGCGATCCGTGCCGGACCCGGCGCCGGATTCGGCGCGGCTTTTCTTTTCCGCCTGGCCGCCGAGTTTGCGGCCTATTCTATCCAGGTAGACGGTCCGTTCAAGGGAATTGCCCTGCACGGTCACCAGCAACAGCTCCTTGTCCGCGATTGCCTGATATTCGGCCTTGGGGGGTTCGGGGCATTTCTCCGTTAATCCGAGACACCATTTGCCGAATTCGGTTACCCGGAAGCTCTTGAGGGAATCGTAGGGGGAAAAGGGCCGGTTTTTTTCATTCAGGATCCGATCCAGGGGAGGGGCGCTCTGGCTTATCTCCAGAAGGCCCAGGGCGGCGAAAAGGTAACAGTAGGCTTTTAGCAGCGGGGCCGTTAAAAGGTAGTATTGCAGGACGCCGCCGGGATAAAATTCGCTGTTGTAGGAAGAAAATTGTATACCCTCGGCGATTATGGTGTCCGCCCGGTACTTGAGGTGTCTTTCGGTGTCGTTGAAATAAAAACTAAAATACTGCGCGTTCCGGTAAATAAAACGGGCGACTTTATCGGCGTCAAAAGTTCCGCCGTCTTTGGCGCAAAAAACAAGGATATCCTGGAAAAATTTACGCGCGTAGGGCAGCTCCCCCTCGTAACGGAGGGAATAGCTGGAAGGCTTTGAAATATGATCAAAGAGGACGTTAAACTCCAGGGAGTGCCTGTCCGGGGGGCTATAGCTTTCATACTGGGATTTGTCGCTAAAAAACGCGCTTACCAGATTTTTTACCTCCTTCTGTCCGTTCTTGGGGCGGGCTATTGAAAAGTTTTTCATGGCCAGGATAAACCGGGCCGTTAGATCGGCGCTGTCGGGAACAAGGTCGCCCGCCCTGAGACCGGGGGAAGCGCGGCCCCTGGTTTTTTGCTCTTTGGTTTCCGGAAGGAGTTGGGGACCGTCGAAGAGCTTAAAACCGGAAGACGCCCGCAGCCCGTCCAGTTCGTTTTTTTTGAATCCCCGTATATACCGGAAGGCCGGTTCCAACGGACCCGCGCGGCCGAGAAAATCCGCCAGGGCGTCGAAAAGCAGGGGCAGGGAATCGTTCACCGCCCCGCTGTTATCCCAGACGGAAGCCGCGGCGTCGCCGCTGAAAAGGCAGTTTTCAAGGCTTAATTCCGGCGGCGGAACCAGCCAGTCAACCAGGATCATTCGCAGGATATAGGGGAGTACCACAAAGGCCTTGTTATACTGGGTGTGGATACGCAGAAAACCTATTCCCAGCTCTTCATGAAAAGCCCATTTTTCATCCCAGTAATAGGTGGAAATCTCGCGGACCAGGGACAAGCCAAGTTCTTCTTCCAGTTTTTGCGCCGGAACATAATAATCAAAGCTAAGACGGTAGAGCAGATTTTGGGTTAAAACGGGAAGACGGAAAAACCAGTCCCGGAAGCTCTTTTCGTCTTTAAAGGCCGCGGTTTTTAACAGGGCCGAAACCAGGGACATTTTGTTTAACCCCTTCGGCTTCTCCCCCAGAAAAAGAACATAGTATGTTTTTAAATCGTCCACGGTGAGACGGTTAAGCTGTTCGGTAAAACCGGCAAGCCACTGCTTTCTGCTGGAAAGGTTCGGCGAAATCCGGGTTTTGATTTCGATCGTGTTTTTCATTACCGCCCTCCCATCAGATACGCCACGTCTTCCGGGGAAAGGGATTTGAGGGAACCGGCGTCATCCGAAAGAAGCGCCCCGGCCAAATCGCTTTTCCGTTTCTGGAGCTCCAATATCCGCTCCTCGATAGTATCCCTGGCGATGAGCCGGAAGCAGAACACCGGGTTCACCTGGCCGATCCGGTGGCTCCGGTCTATGGCCTGGGCTTCGGCGGCGCTGTTCCACCAGGGATCGAGGATAAAGATATAATCCGCCGCGGTAAGGTTAAGCCCGGTTCCCCCGGTCTTCAGGGTCATGATAAAGGCTTTTACGGCGTCGTCGGTCTGGAAGCGCCGTACCAGGGTCTGCCGGTCTACCGTCGCCCCGGTCATGGTAAGGTTGGGGACGCCCATGCCGGCCAGATCCTGGCTTACCATGTCAACCCCGGCGAGAAAGTTCGTAAAGACCAGACACTTGTGGCCGTTTCCGGCGATTTCCGCGATCCGGTCCATCAGGTAAAGCCGCTTCGCCGAAGGGCCGCCGTATTCGCCCTCCGCCTCGGGCACGCTGGCCAGACGCCGGAGTTCCGTCAGGGCCTTGAAAATGATGATGGAGGACTTTGCCATTTCCCCCTTGCTGATGATCCCGTCGATGAGTTCCTTGTACTCTTGCCGCCTGCGGTGGTAAACGGCCAGGTGGGTTTCCTCAAGCTCGATAAAGGCGGTCTCCTCGGTCTTGTCCGGCAGTTCTTTGAGCACGTCCCGTTTCAGCCGCCTGAGCATGAAGGGGTATATCCGGATCTTGAGGTCTTTGAGGGCTTCCTCGTCGTTGTCCTCCTGTATGGGCCGCTGGTAGCGCTGGGCGAAGTTTTTCTCCGAACCGAAAAAGCCGGGGTTGAGGAAACGGAACAGGCTGTACAGTTCCCCCAGGTGGTTTTCCACCGGGGTTCCGCTCAGGGCGAGACGCCGCCGGGCCTTGAGGGAGAGAACCGCCGCGGTGGTCTGGGAGGACAGGTTTTTGATGTTCTGGGATTCGTCAAGGATGATGTAGAAAAACTCCAGGTCTTTGAATTCCTCCACGTCCCGCCTGAGGGTGGCGTAGGTGCTGAGGACTATCCCGAAATCGGTTTTATTGATTTCCGATGAATCCCGTTCAAGGCCGTAGTGTACCAGGTAGGGCAGATCCGGGGCGAAACGGTCAAGTTCCGCCGCCCAGTTGTACACCAGGGATTTGGGACAGAGTATCAGGCAGGGGCCGCGTTCCTTCTGTTTTTTCAGGGACCGCAGCAAAGCTATCACCTGGATGGTTTTCCCCAGGCCCATTTCGTCGGCGAGACAGGCCCCCATGCGGTACTCCCCCAGGTAATCAAGCCAGCGTACCCCGTATTCCTGGTAGGGCCGCAGTTCCCCGCCGGCCAGGGGCCAGGAGCCTTTGCGCCCGGCGATGGCGTTGTAGTTGGTAAAAAAGGGCCGGGCGTCTTCCCAGGCCTCCCCTTCAACCTGGACCAGATCGTCCTGGAGGAGCAGGGGAATGTCGAAATAGGAAAGCTCAACCTCACCCTCCCCTTTGATCCTGGATACCAGCCGTTCAAGGCGGTCCATGCTGCGCTTGTCCAGAAAGGAACGGCTCCCGTCGCTCAGGGTGATGCAGGAGGATCTGCGGTACTCCGCCATAAAGCGGGCAAAGCTGAAGGTTTCCCCCTCAATCTCCACCTCCGCGTTTCCCGAAAGGTAATCGATGCCCGCCCCCATGCCCGTCCGGCGGTTTACGGAAAGCCTTACTTTCGGCCTTGAGAATTTCAGCTTAAAGCCCGACAGAACCTCCGTTTCAAGAAGCACAAAACGCTGTGAAAGCTCGATGATGTTTTCGCCGATAAACGCGCCGGCGAAATCCGGGGCGATGATGAAACGGCCGTTTTCCTCGTAGAAGGTGTCGTTTTCGGAACTCCGCCTTCCCCGGCCCCGGCCAGGGCCGGAACCCTTGAGGAGCAGCTGCCTGAACTGCTCCTCCGGGGCCTCCGGAAAGATAACTTCCGCGACGCCCAGGGTCTTGTCGGTCTCCTCCATCTCGGCCACGGTTACGATTTCCTCGTTCTCCAGAAAGAGGGGCGGAAAGCCCCGAAGGAAGCTTATGGGCCTGACATGGAGGTAGCCGTATTTGTCTATCTCCATGAAGAGCAGGGCCGGCAGGGCCCTGGCGGGCCGGGCTGTCTTAACCGACCAGCCTTCGTAGAGCAGTTCGGGATTGGAGAAACCGGAAACGATCATGGACACAAAGGCGGGTAGTTCCGTTTTCGCCAGCCGGGCGTAGACCCGCCCGGTTTCGGCCCA
>JAITQR010000172.1 GCA_031288815.1 Treponema sp. | reverse complement strand
TATACCGGCTTAAAATGTCTGCAGAATACTGTTCAGAATATCCGCCGCGCTGGTGGTAAAACAAACGGTGGTTTCAGCTTTCCCCTGATCGATAACCTTTGCCAGGACCTGGGTATCGTTGAAACACAGTTTTATGTTTTCAAAGCGCTTGAGTTCATCGCCTTTTTTCGGGGGAATTAGGCGGGCCTCTTTTTTTGAAATGGCCCTGACATGGTAAACCGTCGCCGTCGCTTCCACCTGTTTATCCCGAATCGGGTAGCACAGAACCGGGACGGGCTTTTTACAGACGATGAGGGGGATTTCTTCGGTTTTAAGGTTCAGGTTAAAGGGTTCCCCAATGGCGTTTATGTTGTAAATGGATATGGGTTCCAGGACGCCCTTGGGCTGTACCTCGGAGGTCTGAATTACGTTTAGCGGCGCTTTTACCGCCTTGAGGGTATATTCGGAAAGAAAGATCTGTCCCCCTATGGTGTAGCTTTCCACCCTGCTGCAAAGGTTAACGTTTTTTCCCACAACGTTGTATTTTGTCGCCCGGGGGGAACCGATGTTTCCCACAATGGTCTCTCCCGTATTAATGCCTATGCCCATTTCCAGATTGGGAAAGCCGTTTTCCTGGTTCCACCGGTTAATCCGATCCATGGCAAGCTGCATTTCTATCGCGCAGGCTACGGCCTTGTCGGGGTGGGATTCATCGTCCACCGGCGCGCCGAACACCGTCAGAATGCCGTCCCCGAGAAATTCGATGACGGTTCCGTTGTAGCGGTGTATCACCTCTACCAGGATCTCGAAATAGTGGTTCAGCATGGTAACCACCGCTTCCACGTCCATCTGTTCGGATATAAGGGTAAAGCCCCGGATATCGCTCAGTAAAATGGTGATAAACCGTTTCTTGCCGCCCAGGGCGAGACCTTCGGGAGATTCCAAAAGCTGTTTTACAATTTCGTCCGAAAGGTAGCGGCCGAAAGTTTCATGAAGTTCCAGCACCTTCCGCGTTTCTTCTTCCACCATTTTTTGCAGGTTTTCGTTGAATTTTTTCAGTTCCTCCTGCTGGGCTTTTAACAGGAGATGGACTTCTATACGCTTAAGCAGGAGGCTGGGCACGAAGGGTTTGGTGATATAGTCGATGGCCCCCAGGGAGAGGCCGTCCAGTTCGCTCTCCGAATCGGTTTTCCCGGTGAGGAAGATTACCGGAATGTCCGCCGTCTCCGCTTTTGATTTAAGAATTTTGATGGCCTCATACCCGTTCATTTCGGGCATTTCGATGTCAAGCAGAATCAGTGCCGGCTTGTCTTTTTCCAGCAGGGAGAACATCTTTGCCGCCGATGGGGCCGTGGAGACCGAATATTTTTCACTAAGCACGTTTTTTCCGGCCCGGAGATTCGTGGAATTGTCGTCAACAAGAAAAATAAGATCTTTTCCGCCGTCCATGTCCATGTATGGGCCTACCCTAAAAATTCCTCCAGCGCTTCCCGGGCCTCGTCATATTCCGCCATTAAAAGTTTATCGGAAATATTCGACAGAAGCTTTTTTTCTTTTCCCGCCGGGGCCGCGTTTTCCAGTTTCTCCACCAGGCGATCTATTTCCCTGAGATCGTTTCTCCCGAAAGCCTCCCTCAGCGATACGAGCAGGGGAAGGAAGGCCCCTTCCGTTTCGGAAGCCGAATCCTCCTCGTTTATATCCGGCTCCTCCAGGACGCCGCTTTTTTCCAGTTCCCCGGTAAGCCGCCTCAGTTTTTCCCGGAAACCCGGGAGTTTTTCCCGGATCGCCGGGAGATCTCCCGCTTTTCCGGCCGTTTCCAGTTCCATCGCTTCTTTCGACAGGTCCGCCGCGCCGATAGAGGCGGAGGCGCTCTTCAGGGCGTGGACTTGAATGACAAACGAGGGAAGTTCCCCCTTCTCCGGCGGCTTCTCCAGCAGGGGGAGGCGTTCAAGGGCGTCCTGGTAATAGGCGGCAAGAACGCCGCGATACCCGGCTTCGGTTCCGCCGGTCATGACGATTCCCCTGGCCGTATCCAGGCCCTCTATGAAAAACGGGGGCTTGCCGGCGGAATCCGCCGCCTTTTGGGAATTTTCCCCCGGGGAAGGAGGCGGTTCGCCCGGCTCCGCCCGGTCTTCGGTTTTTATTTCCCTGCCGCTTCCCGTTGGTTTCCGCTGTTTGGATTTGGGTATCCATTTTTCCAGTATGTTTTCCATCTTAGCGATTTCTATGGGTTTGGCAAGGTAATCGTTGAAGCCTTTTTCCAGAAACATTTCCCGCATGCCGGCGATGGCGTTGGCGGTTAGGGCGACCAGGGGCAGATCTTTCGCGTGGGCTTTGTCCAAAGCCCGGATCGCCGCGGCGGTTTCTATGCCGTCCATGCCGGGCATCATGTGGTCCAGGAACACCAGGTCGTAACGGTTCTGTTCCGCCAGCCGCAGCGCTTCAAGCCCGGAACCGCAGCAGTCGATCCGCATTTTATAGGGCGACAGGAGTCCTTTCGCCACGCTCAGGTTTGTGGCTATATCGTCCACAATAAGAACCCTGGCGTCGGGGGCGGTAAAACGGAACTCCGGGTTTTCAGTTTTGTTGTAAACCTTGTTGTCCCTTTTTCCGTTCAGGATATTCGCCAGCGATACGGGATGAACCGGCAGGGAGAGAACGCGGACGCCCGCCCGCGCGGTCTCCCCGTATTCCGCGAGGAGTACCAGGGCTGTTTCGGGGGATTCCCCCAGTATCTCCCGAACCTTGTCAAAGAGGAGGGAAGACGTAAATACAAAGCCCCAGGCGTGTTTTTTCAACTGTTCCAGAAAATCGGCCGGATTAGAGGCCATGGCGCATGGTACCCCCAGCTTATCCGCGGTGTAGGCAATAGACTCCCCCTGTATCCGGCTTCCCCCGTAGACGAGGACGCTTTTTGTTTCCGGGTTTTCCACCCTGGCAAAGGGCGTGGCGTCCACAACCTTCTGCGGCAGGTTTACCGTAAAGACGCTGCCCTGGCCGTAGGATGAATCCACGGTGATATTCCCGCCCATGAGGACGCAGAAATTCCGGGCAATGGTCAGTCCCAGGCCGATTCCCTCAATATCCCGGTTAATTTTTGTGTCTATCCAGGAGAATCCCTCAAAAAGCTTTTCCCTGTCTTCCGGTTTAATCCCCACGCCGGTATCGGCAATCTCAAAGGAGAGGAGGATGGTATCCCCCGCCCCGGGCTTAGCGTCGTTGCTGTTTTTGATGCTCAGGGTTATGGAGCCTTCCTTGGTGTATTTGACGGCGTTATCCAGGATATTAAGCAGAATCTGCCGGATCCGGAATTCGTCGCCCCGCATGACCAGGGGCAGGGAGCCTTCGATCCGGGTAACAAACAAAACAGGTTTTTCGTAAAGGTGTACACGGGTAATGCTTATGATGTCGTTTAACAGGGAGGGGAAAAAATAATCGGCGTTTACAATCTCCAGCTTTCCCGATTCGATTTTGGAAAAATCAAGGATATCGTCGATGATGGAAAGCAGGTTGTCTCCCGCCTGCCTGATGCCGGACACATACTCCCGGCACCGCTCGCTCAGATCCTCCCGCAGGGCAAGTTCGCTCATGCCGATGATGGCGTTCATGGGGGTGCGGATATCGTGGCTCATCCGGGTTAGGAAGGAAGACTTGGATTTGTTTTCCTCGTCGGAACGGGCCTTCGCGGCGCTTAGGCGGAGGAGTATATAGCTGAGAAGGCCCGCCATGATGAATCCCAGCAGGGTAAGTACCGCGATCGCGTAAAACAGATCCTGGTAGAAACGCCGGTAGGGAGTTACGATCCCCACGTACCACCCGTTAACCATGCGCCGGAAGAACACGGTAACCTGAACGCCGCTGGTATCCACGATCCGCAGGCCCGATACTTCCCCGCCGCCCCAGAGGGTCTGGGATATCCCGATATACGCCTTTCCCGCGGAGCTTCCGCCGGAAGAAGCCAGATCCCGCATCTGAGAGCCCAGGTATGCCCGGGAGGGGTGGCCCATCAGGGTCATATTCCGGCTTATGAGCATGCCGTAACCGCCGGGGGCAAGCTTTAGGGAGGCGGTGTAATTCACCAGCCAGGCGATGTCTATATCCACCGCCAGGATTCCGTAAATTTCCCCCTCCGGGGTATCAAGGTTTCTGACGGCGGAAATGATCATCTCCCCGGTTCTCTCGTCCCTGTACGGTACGGTATAACCCACCCTGGTTCCGCTCCGCACCGCGGTCTGGTACCAGGGCTGCCGCTGGGGTACATATTCCTTTCCGGGGCCGAGGCCTATGCTGTCTATGAATTCCCCCCGGATATACCCGTAGATCCCGTAAAATTCCATGAGTCCGCCGGAGCGCTGCCGCATCCAGCCGGTAATACCCTTAAGGTAATCCAGTACCTCTTGCTGGGAGGCTCCCTGGTTTATCATGTTCCGGACTATGTAGTAGGAATTGTGCAGGGTCACCTCCGCTTCCGCGAGTCCCGCTTTGATGTTCCCCTCCACGGCAAAGAGCGCTTCTTCCGCTCCGGCCCGAAGGCGGTTCCGCAGAATACGGCCCATGAAGAAACTGCCCATAAGGATCATTAAAAGAAAAGCCGCAAATACCATGACCAGCTGGGGGTAGTTTTTTTTGATCAGGTCCTTTGATATCAGCAGGTTTTTTTCACGGAGCCCCGCCGGGATCATTTTAAGACTATAGTTCAACAACATTACGGTAATACCAGTGGATGTCTTTCAGAATTTCACTTTCCTCAGGCCCAGTGCCTTCCGAGTCCACGGTGAAGCCCTCGTTGGTTTCAAACACCCCGCTAAATACGTTAAACCCTTCGATGATGCGCCGCCTGGCCCTTTCAACGGCTTCTATGGTGTCCGGCGTGACCTGTTCCGGGGAGAGGGGACTGATGTCCAGCAGTCCTTCCGCGATGCCGCCGGAATAAGGTTCGGCGGTAAAATCGCCGTCGATGATACTCCGTATCAGACGGGTGTAATACACCTCCCAGTTCATAACCACCGATGTTAAAACCGCCCGGGGGGCGTCGGCCTTCATGTCGCTGTTGTAGCCGATTCCCCATACGCCGGCGTTCTGCGCGGCCACCATGGCCGCCGGGCCGTTGACGTGCTCGGCGATTACATCGCAGCCCAAGGCGATAAGGATCCTGGCCGCTTCGGTTTCGCCCATCGGATCAAGCCAACTGTGGGTTACCTTGACATAGACCCGGGCGGCGGGGTTGACCGACTCGACTCCCAGGGCAAAGGCGTCGATTCCCCCCGTTACCTGCCCGTTACCCTTACCCATGGCCGCCACGTAGCCTATCTTGTTTGTTTTGGTTTTCTTTCCCGCCACAATGCCGGAAAGGTACCGGGCCTGGTAAAACTTGCCGGAAAAACTGGTAAAATTCGCGCCGTTGGACCCCACGCCTATTCCGTGGGTAAAGACAACCCCGGGGAACTGGCCGGCCAGTTTTTCACAGGTTTCCCCGTAACCCCAACTGAGGGCAAGGATGATATTCGCCCCTTCCGCGATGCAGTCCCGTATGGCGTTTTCCACCTCCCGGCTGTCCTGGTCGAATATGTTGGGCCTCCGGGTGATCTGTTCGTCCCCGAGCCCCAATTGCCGCCGCATTTGAAGGATTCCCCTGTAGTGGGCGTAGTCATACCCCGATTCCCGGCCGATGCCATTGGGGTGAATGATCCCGATCTTTATTTTTTCTTTGGGCAGGGGTTTCCCCTGCTTCCAGGATGAATCGTTTTCGCAGCCGGTAAAGACAAGTCCCGCCAGGCATAACAGGGTTAAAAACCGCCGCCAGATACCCGAGCGGAAACAACGCCCCGCTCCACATTCCCGCATATTCCCATCTTTATCCAATCGCGGCCTGTTTGCAAGGTTTTGACGGTTTTGTTTCGGCGTCTTTCGCCCGGGAATTTGGTGCGTTTCGCGCATAAAACAGAGGCGAAATATTCATAAAAATGGGTATTTGGCTTCGCGGACTCCGTCGAGCCGAAGCTCCGCGGTATACCCGTTAATCGGGATTTATCGCGTATTCAGGTGAAACCGCGCCCGAACCAAAGCTTCACGGGAGCCGGATAATCGGAGCTTTTTGCATATTTTATGAATAAAATCCCGCTTGTGGGTTTTCGCGTCCTTTTATGCCGTAAAAACCACGATTTACGGGCCGCTTTCGGGCTTTTGGGGGTAAAAAACAGCCGGAGAGGCGATTTTTAGGGTTTCACACGCGAAGCGCGACAAAGTCTAGGTAAATGCCTGACGCCAGCCGCCGGGGTTTCCCGGACCGACCCAGCGGTTCAGGGCAAAACCCCGGCTTAAACTTTCGGTGACGAACCTCTTGGCCGCCGCGACGGCTTGGTATACCGAAAGCCCCCGGCC
>JAITQR010000149.1 GCA_031288815.1 Treponema sp. | reverse complement strand
TTCCTTATCCTGTAAAGAATCGCAAACGCGACACGGCCGACTCGAACGGCCCACCTGCTGCTTAGAAGGCAGCTGCTCTATCCGGATGAGCTAGTGTCGCGGGCGGTTAACTAGTGTCTGTTCACAAAGTCGGTTACTTTGTGGACAAACCGCGGACTTTAGCCCGATGCGTTTTCTCAGCCTTTAAGCCACGAAAACGCGACCTTACAATAACATGCCCTATCCTCCTTTATCAAGCCACTGGTAAATCCTACATAAATGTAATAATATCTTCCAATGCGACCCGAGGTCTTTACAGAAGCGGCTTTAAGCAAATCCTCCGTAAACGTCGTGTCCAATTCTGACCGGGAACGGATGGAATTGGAACTCCTGCTCGATATCGCCCGGACTTTCGACAAGTATGTGGAACTTAAGACCGCCCTGGGCCCCCTGCTGAGCCTCCTGGAAATCCGGGCGGGTCTCGGCCGGGGCATGGTTACCCTGCTCGATCGGGGTACCGGGCTCCTCAGAATCGAGGAGGCTTTCGGGCTCAGTACAGAGGAAAAAGCCCGGGGGCTTTACCGTCTTGGCGAAGGTCTTGTGGGCCGGGTGTTTGAAAGCGGCAACGCCATCATCGTGCCGGATCTTTCCCAGGAGAGCCGTTTCCTTAACCGGGCGGGGAACCGGGTTCAGGAGGACATGGCGGGGCTTACCTACTACTGTGTCCCTATCCGTTCCCGGGGGAGCGTTATCGGAACCCTCAGCGCGGAGCGGCGTATTGAGGGGGAAAACCCGGATACCCGGATGGCTCTGGATCGGGCTTTCCTCGAAAAAGTTTCCTCGATAATCGCGGATTCCGCTAAGCTGCGGGAACGGATCATGGAGGAGCGGTTCCGGAGCTACCGGAGTGAAGAGGCAGAGACAGGGGAGATCCCTTCGGCCGGCGAGCGGAACCTCAGCCTGGCTTCGGGAAGCGGGATCATCGGGAACAGCAGCGCCATGCGGGAAGTCTACGACATGCTTAGCCAGGTGGCTCCCAGCGACGCCACGGTACTGATCACCGGGGAAAGCGGCACCGGCAAGGAACTGGTGGCCGCGGAGCTGCACCGGCTTTCCCGGCGGGCCGCGGCGGCGCTGGTAAAGATAAACTGCGCGGCCCTGCCGGAGTCCATCATTGAAAGCGAGCTTTTCGGCCACGAAAAAGGCGCCTTTACCGGGGCTACCGCCCAGCGGAAGGGCAGATTCGAAATGGCCCACCGGGGGACGATCTTCCTGGACGAAATAGGGGAGCTTTCCCCCCAGATCCAGGTAAAGCTGCTCCGGGTGCTGCAGGAAAGGGAACTGGAGCGGGTAGGGGGAGCCGAGACCATCAAGGTGGACGTGCGGCTCATTGTGGCTACCAACCGGAACCTGGAAGAGGAAGTAAAGGCCGGGCGCTTCCGGGAGGATCTCTTCTACCGGTTAAACGTGTTTCCCCTGCATATCCCTCCCCTGAGGGAGCGGAAAAGCGACATCGTCCTTTTGGCCGATCATTTTACCGGGAAATACGCGGAAAAAAACGGCAAACGGATCAAGCGGATATCCAGTCCCGCTATCGATCTCCTCACCAGTTATTCCTGGCCGGGTAACGTGCGGGAACTGGAGAACTGCGTCGAACGGGCGGTAATCCTTTCCAACGATCAGGTGATCCATTCGTATAACCTGCCCCCCAGCCTCCAGTCCGCGGTGTCCACCAACACGGAGCCCACTACCACCCTGGACGCGGCCCTTTCGCGGCTGGAAAAAGAAATGATCGTGGAATCCCTGAAAATCGCCGAGGGCAACATGGCCGCCGCCGCCCGCAGTCTGGGTATCTCCGAACGGCAGATGGGGCTCCGGGTACATCACTACGGCATAAACTGGCGGCTTTTCCGGACAACAAAAATGTAGGAAGCGAAAAATATAACTACATTTTCGTAGAATTTTTTCACGCAAAGACAAAAAACAGTGAGGTCGCCGCCGCGAAATTTCCAAAATGGCAAATTAGTGTCCGCCGCGATGTAGACACGGTATGGACAGACACTCATTACAAGCCCCGCCCCCTGTTTTTTATTGATCCTTCACCAAATGAGCTCCCCTTAATCCTCGTAAATCCGAATTTTTTCCATTTTTCCAAATAATTGGCACGATTTTTGCTTATATATTGGCACTACTAAATTACAGGAGGATGGAAAGTGCGAAAGAAAATAGCGATCCTGGCGATCCTGCTGGTCTGTATGGGAATTACCCTGTCTGCCCAGGAAACCATTGAAAGCCTGGGATTCTCTTTGGATGTGATCTGGCTTTTTATAGGGTCTATCCTGGTGTTTATCATGCAGATTGGTTTTGCCTGTGTTGAGACCGGCCTGACCCGGGCGAAAAACGCCACCAACATCACCATGAAAAACGTGATGGACTTCATGTTTGGGGCTATCGTGTACTGGGCCATAGGCTGGGGGTTCATGTGGGGAAACGATGCGGGCGGCCTTATCGGTACATCCCAGTTTTTCTACGGCCCTATGGACTTGTCAATTGAGAACGGCAACTTCTACAAAAACTGGTTCTTCCAGGTGGTCTTTGCCGCTACCTCGGCAACCATCGTGTCCGGGGCCATGGCGGAACGGACCCAGTTCAAGTCCTACCTGATCTACACCTGCTTCATCTCGGCTTTCATCTACCCGATTTCCGGGCACTGGATATGGGGCGGCGGCTGGCTTGGCAGCCTGGGTTTCCACGACTTCGCCGGTTCCACGGTGGTCCACTCCGTGGGCGGCTGGGCGGCTTTGATGGGCGCCATTGTTCTTGGCCCCCGGCTTGGAAAGTACGTGAAGGGGCCGGACGGGAAAGTTACCGTCAAAGCCTTTCCTGGCCACAATATCCCCTACGCGGCCCTGGGAGCCCTGCTCCTCTTCTTCGGCTGGTTCGGTTTTAACGCCGCTTCCACCGGCTACGCCACCATCGGCGAAGGCGGGATATGGAGCGGGCTTAATATCGGCCGGGTCGCGGTGACCACCTGTCTCGCGGCTTCAGCCGGCGCGGTAAGTTCTCTCATTTTCTCCTGGATCTGGTTCAAAAAGCCCGACGCCTCCATGACCCTGAACGGCCTTTTGGGGGGCTTGGTGGGTATCACCGCCGGCTGCGCGGTGGTTTCCCCGGGGGCATCCATCATCATCGGTTTTATCGCCGGCGTGTTGGTTGTGTTATCCGTCGAGTTCATCGACAAGGTTCTCAAGGTTGACGATCCGGTAGGCGCTTCGTCGGTACACCTTACCTGCGGTATCTTCGGTACTATCGCGGTCGGTATTTGGGCCGACGCCCCGAGTGACGGAGTCCTGGGGCTCCTCCACGGCGGCGGATTTGCCCAGCTTGGTAAACAGCTTGTGGGTATCTTGGCGGTAGGCGCCTGGGCGGCCTTAATCAGCCTGGCCCTGTTCTTCATTATCAAGGTGGTTACCGGACTGCGGGTTAGTCCCAAGGTAGAAATGATGGGTCTTGACCTGGCGGAACACAAGGCGGAAGCTTATTCCGGCTTCCAGATCTTCAGCAATATGTAAGGAGGCGGAAAATGAAATTAATCATTGCATATATTCAGCCCCACGCGCTGAACGATGTTAAGCAGGAACTTTACAAGGCCGAAGTCTACAAAATGTCGGTGACCAACGCCATGGGCTGCGGCCAGCAGAAAGGGTATACCGAACAGTTCCGGGGCGTCGAGATGGAGGTGAACCTTCTCAAAAAGGTCCGTCTCGAAATCGCGGTGAATGACAGTTTTGTAAAGCCCACGGTGGACGCCATTATCCGGGGCGCCCGGAGCGGGGAAATAGGCGACGGGAAGATATTCATTATTCCTATTGAGGAGACCATCCGGATCAGGACCGGCGAGACCGGTTCGGTGGCCATCGGTTAAGTTGTATCGTAGACCCGAATAAAATAAAAAAGTATACTTGTGGGCTGATCGGGGTTCCGTTCAGCCCCGGTTAATTAAGAGTCTGTCCATAAAACAACCGGTTTTGTGGACAGATAAATTATCCTTGCAGGAGGGAATAATGAGTTGCTGTGATGACGTTTGCTGCTGTGGTTCCGGTATTGATTTTACCGAAACTTCCGTAGCGGAACTGTTCGGTTCCAACAGCTTTTCCAACGCGGTGATGCGGGAAAGGCTGCCGAAAAATATTTATAAAGAGATCCTCGCGGTACAGACCGGAGAGAAGGAACTTACCCTGGAAGTCGCCGAGGTGGTGGCCGCATCCATGCGGGACTGGGCCATCGAAAAAGGCGCCACCCACTATACCCATTGGTTTCACCCCCTTACCGGGCTTACCGCCGAAAAACACGACGCCTTTATCTCTCCCACCGGGGACGGCAAGGTTCTTCTGGAATTTTCGGGGAAAGAGCTTATCAAGGGTGAACCTGACGCTTCTTCCTTTCCCTCAGGCGGCCTCCGCGCCACCTTCGAGGCCCGGGGCTATACCGCCTGGGATGTAACCAGCCCCGCCTTCCTCAAACAGGACAAGACCGGAACCACCCTCTGTATTCCCACGGCCTTTATCAGTTATTACGGTCAGGCCCTGGACAAAAAAGTTCCCCTCCTCAAGTCAATCGACGCTCTCTCCAAACAGGCTATCCGGGTTCTGCGCGCCCTGGGGAATGTTACCAGCAAGCGGGTGTTTACCACCGTAGGGCCCGAACAGGAATACTTCCTGGTGGATAAGAAATTCTACGATCAGCGGCCCGATCTGATCCTTACCGGCCGTACGGTTTTCGGCGCCCTTCCCGCCAAGGGGCAGGAGTTGGAGGATCATTACTTCGGGGCGATCAAAGAGCGGGTCGCGGATTTCATGCGGGAACTTAACTACGAACTGTGGAAGGTGGGGATTCCCGCGAAAACCCAGCATAACGAGGTCGCTCCCAACCAGTTTGAAATCGCCCCGATTTATGCCAACAGTACCGCCGCGGTGGACGCGAATCAGTTGGTGATGGAGACGATCCGTACGGTAGCCCGGCGCCACGGTATGGAAGGGCTCCTTCACGAGAAACCTTTCGCCGGGGTGAACGGCTCCGGTAAACACAATAACTGGTCTATGGCTACCGATGACGGGCTTAACCTCTTTGATCCGGGGGATGATCCCTCATCCAACGCCAGGTTCCTCCTCTTCGCTTCGGCGGTTGTGGAAGCGGTTGACCGTTTTGCCCTGGTTCTCCGCTCCTCCACAGCCACCAGCGCCAACGAACACCGGCTGGGCGCCAACGAGGCTCCTCCGGCGATTATCTCCGTCTTCTTTGGCGGCCCCCTGACGGAAATTCTGGACAATATCGCCGAAGGTAAAGCGGGGGGCAAAACCGAAAGCGGCGCCCAGATCAAGATCGGCGTTACCAGCCTTCCGGCCCTGCCTAAGGATGTATCCGACCGGAACCGTACCAGTCCCTTCGCCTTTACGGGTAACAAGTTTGAATTCCGCATGGTCGGCTCTTCCCAGTCCATCGCGACCCCCAACACCTACCTTAACGTGGCGGTGGCCCAGATCCTTTCCGAATACGCCGATAAGCTGGAAGGGGTTTCCGATAAACAGGAAGCTATCCAGAATATTATCAAGGAGTCTTATTCCAAACACCGGAAGGTGGTATTCAACGGGAACAACTATTCCGATGAATGGGTGCGGGAAGCGGAGCGCCGGGGTCTGCCCAACGTGCGGAGCGCGGTGGACGCCCTCCAGGTTCTTATCCGTAGCGAGACCGTGTCCCTCTTCGAGGCTCACAAGGTACTCACCAAAGAAGAACTGGAGAGCCGCTACCATATCTATCTGGAAAAATACTCCAAACAAGTGAACATTGAGGCGGGAGTCACTATCGATTTGGCCCGGCGTTATATCTTCCCCGCCGCCACGTCCTATGCCGCCTCCCTGGCAAGTGACGCTTCCGCGCTGGCCGCTATTGGAGCTACCAGTGTTCCCCAGGAGAAACGGGCCAAGCGGATCGCCGATCTTGCCGCCGAACTCTTTGACGAGACAGGCAAGCTGGAAACGGCGCTGGCCGAAGCCCAAGGGATTGAAGACGTCTTTGCCCAGGCCAAAGCCTACAACGAAAAGATCCGTCTGGGTATGGACGCGGTTCGCTCCAGGGCCGACGCTATTGAAAAGATCGTGGCCAAAAAGGCTTGGCCTTTCCCCGGTTACGAGGAATTGCTGTTCAAGCTGTAATAGGAGGTTTTTCCAGGTTAATCGGGTTTTGTAAAACAGTATGTCGAGCCGGCCTTAGTCCCGAATAGAGCCGTAAATAAGGATGGTGATGCTGCCCGGAAGCTTTTCCGGGCAGCGTTTTTTTGTTATACTCTCTTCCTCTGGAGGATTTTATGCAGAATTTTGAGTATTACAACCGCACAAAGATCATCTTTGGCAGAGGAACCGAGGCTCAGGTAGGGGCGGAACTTGCCAAATATGCCGGTACTGACGGAGCGCCTTTTCGTATTTTGCTTCATCATTCCGGAGGCAGTTCGGTACGAAGCGGTCTCCTGGACAGGGTAAAAAACAGTCTGAAAAGCGCCGGCATTGCCTGGGTGGAACTGGAGGGGGTTAAACCGAATCCCCGGCTTTCAAAGGTTCACCAGGGGGTGGCCCTCTGCAAGAAGGAAAAGCTCGGATTTATCCTGGCCGTGGGAGGCGGTTCGGTGATCGATTCAGCCAAGGCCATCGCCATTGGCGCCCTTTACGACGGGGATGTGTGGGATTTTTTCGAACGTAAGAAGACCGCCGTCCAGGCCCTGCCGGTGGCTACGGTACTCACTATCCCCGCGGCGGGCAGTGAAAGCAGCGTCAGTTCGGTGATTACCAACGAGGAAGGCCCCTGGAAACGGGCGGTGGATGAGGAGTGTATCCGGCCTGTTTTTTCCGTTCTGAACCCGGAACTGACCTACAGCCTGCCCCCCTATCAGACCGCCTGCGGGGTTTCTGATATGCTGGCCCACATCATGGAACGGTACTTTACCAAGGAACCCCATGTGGAACTTACCGACGAACTCTGCGAGGGGGCCATGCGGGTCATCATCCGCAACGCCCGGCGTGTTTTCAGCGGCGGGGAAAAGGACTACAACGCCCGGGCGGAACTTATGTGGGCCGGGGCCCTGGCCCATAACAACCTTCTGTCCACCGGCCGGATTGGCGATTGGGGGAGCCATCTCATCGAGCATGAGCTCTCGGCGGTTTTTGATATCGCCCACGGGGCGGGGCTTTCCATCGTGTTCCCCGCGTGGATTAGGTACAATATCAGGGAGGATACTCCCCGGCTGGCCCGTTTTGCCGCCAAGGTGTGGGGGGTGGACGGCGCTTTCTACGACTACGAACAGGCCGCCCTGGAAGGGGTGTTCAGAATGAAAAACTTCTTCCGCTCCATCGGCCTGCCGGTCTCCTTCGCGGAGGCAAAACTCGATGCCGGCCGGATACCCGAAATGGCGGAACGAGCGGTTAAATTCGGCCCCCTGGGCAATTACCGCAAACTCTCCGCCGGGGATATCGAAGCGATTCTCCGGCTTGCGGCGGATTAGGTTTCGTTCTCCTTGCGCGGCGCAATTGATCAGCCCCGGCTTACCGGGTAGAATAAAGTTCCGTAAACGGCACGGCCCCCTAAAAGGGGCCTGCAGTAGTTATGGATGGGGCATTTACTTGGCCGTCCCATGTTATAATTGTTTTGTGAACATGCCTTGACGGCATGCTTTTTGTCGGGCGGCGCGTACGGCCCCCTAAAGGGGGCCTACAGTAGCCATGGATGGGGCATTTACTTGCGCCGTCCC
>JAITQR010000091.1 GCA_031288815.1 Treponema sp. | reverse complement strand
CTTATTCCGAATACGGTCCGCCCCCGGCGGACTGGTAAGTTACGGCAGTCTGGAGGGTCTCAAAGTGGTCTCCCCGGATTACGTCACCACGAATTCAAAGAAGCCCATGAGTCCTTTCACGGTATTGAACGACATGCTCGGGCGGCCCTGGACTTTTACATCCGGCGCGGATACCCTGCCCCTGCCTGATACGGATCTAAAGCGGTTCTACGAACAGGGAGTTACCGAATTTGTAACCGGAAACCGGGTGTTGAACCGGGCCAACTGGACCGCGTGGGTTGCCGAATTTGACCGGTTGGGAGGCGCGGCCTGGGAAAAGGCCGGTATTGAAGCGGCCCAGGCTTCCGGGTTTTTGAACTAGAAAAACGGTACTACCGGAGGATAACAAGGCATGATATACGATCCCTTAGAACTGAGAAGACACCAGTTTGAAACCCTGTCTATGCCTTTGTCGTACCGGGGAACAGATCCGGCGGCGTGGCGGCAAAGGGCCGGGAAAAAAATAGTAGAGCTGCTGGCTATGCCCGCGGAAAAGCCTGAGGACGACGAGTTTACCGTTGAATGGACCAGGGAACACGAAAGCTACCGGGAAACCCGCTTTCACTTTACATCCGAGCCTTACGTCCGCCTTCCCGCTCATATCCTGATACCCAAGGGGAGCTCGAATCCGCCGCTGGTTATATGCCTCCAGGGACACGGCACGGGTATGCACCTGTCCTTGGGCCGGAACCTGGAGGGAGAGGAAGACGAATCCGTTAAAAATAGTTCCCACGCCTACGCCCTCCAATGCGTCCAGCGGGGCATGGCGGCCCTGGCAGTGGAACTACGGGGTTTCGGGGAAAACGGCGGCATGCCGGAGGACCACAAGCCCAACTGCCGCCTTCTTTCCGGATCGGCCCTGCTGGTGGGGAGGACCCTCCAGGGGGAACGGGTTTGGGATATCACGCGGACCGTTGACGTAGTCACCCGCCGCCTTGAAGGCTTCGATCCGGATCGTATCGCCGTTATGGGCGTTTCCGGGGGCGGTACCACCTGCTTCTATTCAGCCATTGTGGACGCCCGGATCGCCGCGGCCATGCCGGCGGCCTGCTTCTGTAGCTACAAAGATTCTATCGGACTGATCAGCCACTGCACCTGCAACCACGTTCCCCACACGGCGGAATATTTCGATATGGGAGACCTGGCGGGACTCATCGCCCCCCGGCCTCTGGTTATCGTAAACGGAAACCAGGATCGGATTTTTCCCCTTGAAGGGGCGGTGAAACAGTTTGGCAAAACAAGGGAAATTTACGAAACCCTCTCCGCCGGGGACAAATGCGTTCACGTTATCGCGGAGGGCGGTCATGGCTTTTACCCCGTACCGGCATGGGACGCCTTTATGGCGGTAACCGGCTGGGTTTGATAGGGAGCGGCCTGAAACAGCGGCTAAAAAGGAAAAAGAATGTCCCCTGCTGACAAAACAGTTTCCCTGTCCAAACGGATGGCCCGGTCGGTGATGAACCGCTATTCCCCGGAAATGGTAAAATGGAGCTATACCCACGGCCTTGTTCTGGAAAGCATCTTTACCGTGGGGGAACAAAGCGGGGAAGAAGAATACTGCCGCTGGGTCAAGACCATGTACGACGCCGTGATTGGGAAAGACGGCGGCATCGCTGAGTATCGGGAAGATGAATACAACCTGGATATGGTCAAGCCCGGTAAGGCCCTGCTGCTGCTCCACAAAAAGTACGGGGAGGAAAAGTACCGCATCGCCATTGAACGTCTCCGCAACCAGCTCCGGAACCAGCCCCGGACCAAAGAGGGCGGTTTCTGGCACAAGCAGATATACCCCCGCCAGATGTGGCTGGACGGCCTTTTCATGCAGGGGCCTTTCTACGCCGGCTATACGGCGGAATTCGGCGAACCGGAGGATTTTGACGATCTGATCCTCCAGTTCGTGCTGATTGAGTCCAGGGCGCGGGACAGGGAAACCGGTCTTCTTTACCACGCCTGGGACGAATCCCGCGGCCAGCCCTGGGCAAATCCCGGCACGGGCTGTTCTCCCCACTTCTGGGGCCGGGCCATGGGCTGGTACTGCATGGCCCTAGTCGACGTCCTCGATTTTATCCCTCCCGCCCGCCGGGGCCAGCGGGAAACCCTGAAAGCTATCGCAAACCGGCTAAGCGGCCCCGTGCTGGAATTTCAGGACAAGAAAAGCGGGCTCTGGTACCAGATTCTGGACAAGGGGCAGGAAGAAAAAAACTATCTGGAAAGTTCGGCCTCCGCCATGTTCGTCTATTTTCTCTTTAAGGCGATCCGTTCGGGAATCCTTGGAGAGGAGGATATCCCCAGGGCCCGGGAAGCCGCCCTGGCCGGTTACGAGGGCCTTCTGCGGGAAAAACTGCGGGAGGATTCCTCCGGTGAACTCCACCTTATGGGGATATGCAAGGTAGCCGGACTGGGCGGAAACCCCTACCGGGACGGATCCTTCAACTACTACCTGAGCGAACCGGTGGTCATGGACGATTTCAAGGGGCTCGGCCCCTTTATCCTCGCCTCCCTGGAGCGGGAAGCCTTATAGGTTTTGCGCCGCCCAAAAAACACATAACCACCCCCGCGGGAGTGGCTATGTGTTTTTTTACCGGGAATTAAATTAGCGGGGACTGGCCAAATACGCCCTGGTATATTCCGCCTTGACTTGATCGCCGCCGGCGGCCCGCCACCGGGCGACTTCCGCCTGGTATCCCGCCAGGTCAATCTGCCCGAGTACATACTTCACCCGGGCGTCCGCGATGGTATTACTCAAAGTATTGCCCAGCCTCACGGCGGTATCGGAAATATAGGTGTCGCTGATGCTCAAAAACCGTTTCCCGCTATAATTGGCCATGGAATCAAAGGTCGCCTGGGTCAAAGAATCGGAGAGGCGCTCGGGGATCACCCTGGTCACCCCGAAGGGGGTAATAAGGGAGGCGTCAGGAAAGTCGGTCTCCCGGAAAGCCTTGATCTGGGCGTCCGTGGCAACCAGGTACCCGTTCTGGATGGTATAGTGCTTATCTTTGATGCCCCGTCGCAGGGTCAGGATAGCGTCATCGGAACCCAGGGCGTCAAAGAATTTCAGTACCTCCTCAAGCCGGGTCTCGGTCTTCACCGAGGTCTTGGGGAACATGAAGCCCCCGTTAAACCCGATATGGGAACGGCTGACGACAGATCCGTCCGGTCCCTGGATCCCCTGGGTGAAACCGATCTTGGCCTCCGGAAATACCGCGGACACGCTGATCTGGGTATCCACCACATCGTTGATATCGCTGAAGAACACCAGACCGGCCCGGCCCTGCTGGAGGGGCAGGTACTCGTTGCGGAGTTCTACTACGTCCTGGACCATGTAATTTTTGGCGTAAGCTTCCCGGTAGAGGTCCAGGGATTTATAGAAAGTCGGATCTTCCGTCTCGTGCCGTACGGTCTTCGCGGCCTCATCCCAATACCATTCCATCTTGCCGCCGAAATACACCGCCGTATCCGTAACTTTCGGCCAATTGGTACCCTTCATGGAAAGCCCGACCGTATCCCGCCTCCCGTTACCATCGGGGTCCCGCTCCGAGAAAGCTACCATGATGTTCCATATATCACCAATATTCTTTGGTTCCGCTATCCCCAGCTTGTCAAGCCAGTCCTGCCGGTACAACACTCCGGCCTGCACCAGTTCCCGTTCAATGGGAAGGGCGTAACTCTTACCATCTATCCTGGCATTAACCAGCCGGTCTTTGCTTAACTTGGCAAGCCCCGGCCACGCGGAATTGCCCAGGTATTTGTCCACTTCCCAGAACATTCCGTCCCGAATGGCGCTTACCACATTGGAGGGCCGCAGGTTCCCCCGGACAACTACCGTGTCGGGGAGATCGTTGGCGGCGATCTGTACCCCCAGGGTGTCCATATAGACCGGGGTGGGATACCACAAAATCTGAATATCCGCCTTAAGAGTCTCCCGCAGATACCGCATCAGATCGCTCGTCTCCCGAGGCGGTTCAGGCTGATTAAAGTTCGCCATCATGGTCAGCTTATACAGGTACCCGTCCTTCGCCGGCGTTCCGGCTTGGCTTCCCCCGGCGAAACAGGGAAGGCACCATAGAACCAGGAATACCGCCGCCAATACCGGCTTCGCTTTAAAATCCTTCATAAACACATTCCTCCTGAAAAAAATATTAGCGTTATCCGGAAACCCCCGTTTACGAACAACTTTCACGCGAAATATTATCCTTTAATCGATCCCGCCATGACACCCTTGATAAAGTATTTTTGCAGGAAAGGATAAACACAAAGAATGGGAAAAGTAGAAAAGATGATCGCCGCCATCTTTACCCCCTGGGGAGGGATCAAAAACGACTCCCCCATCATGGAAGAGTCTCCCACCCCGCCCTGAGACAGGATGACGATCTGGCGCAACAGTACCTGGATGGTCCATTTGGACGAATTCCGGATATAGAGCAGCACATTCATAAAGGCGTTCCAATGGGTCACGGCGTAGAACAGGGTAAAAGTGGCGATAGCCGGCATGGATAGGGGTACCACGATACGGACAAGAATGCTCAAGTCATTGGCCCCGTCCAGCTTGGCCGATTCCTCAAGACTGGCCGGAACTTCCTGAAAGAAGTTCTTCATTAAAATGAGGTTGAAGGCGTTGATCGCCGTGGGGATGATCAAGGCCGCCCAGGAATTGAGGAGCCCCACCCCCCGTACCACCAGATAGGTGGGAATCATGCCGCCGCTAAACAGCATGGTGAAAGTAATGTAGATCATCAGGATGTGGCGGCCCATAATGCGCCGGTGAGCCAGGGGCCACGCCATCAGCACCGTCATAACGATGTTAACGGCGGTTCCCACTATCGTTATGTATATCGTCACCAGTAAGGCCTTGGGCATCGTGGG
This sequence comes from Treponema sp., assembly GCA_031288815.1. The sequence goes on along the minus strand of JAITQR010000091.1, from coordinate 2,598 downwards.
GGTGGACATGATATAGCGGTAGGAATCCAGGGTCGGTTCCCTCGGCCACAGCAAGAGGGGATTCAGGGCGTTCTCACGAGCCGAGGCCAGAGAACCGGCCAGGATGCTGTAAAAGGGAATCAGCGTGATCAGGGCAAAAAGAAAAAGAATGACATGAATTACCGCGTCGGCCATCCAGGAACCAAAGGATCTGTTTTTTACCACGCTAGAATATCCCCTCCTCCCCTGCTTTCTTGGCGATCCGGTCGGCGCTCACCACCAGGATGAACCCAACTACCGACTTAAAGAGCCCCACTGTGGTAGCGTAACTGAGCTGCCCGTTGGTGATCCCCGTGTAATACACATAGGTGTCGAACACTTCCCCTACCGCACGGTTCAACTCGTTGAGCATGTTGAATATCTGGTCGAAACTGGAATCTATGATGCTGCCCAGCCGGAGGATGAGCATGGTAATGATCACCGGCTTTATGGAAGGCAGGGTGATGTGCCACAACTGCTGCATCCGGTTGGCCCCGTCGATGCGGGCGGCCTCGTACTGTTCCATGTCCACGCCGCTCAGCGCGGCGAGATAGATGATGGTGCCCCAGCCGGTCTCCTTCCACATGGACTGCCCTACAATCATGGGCCGGAACATGACCGCGCTGGAGAGGAAATTAACCGGCGGAAGCCCCAGGGCCTTGATGCTCTCGTTCACAATACCCCCGGCGGTGGTGAACATCACGTAGGAAAGACCGGCCACCACCACCCAGGAGAGGAAGTGGGGCAGGTAGGTAACGGTCTGCACGAATTTTTTAAAATACCTGTTACGAACCTCGTTTAAAAGGAGGGCGAAAATTATCGGCGTGGGAAAGTTAAACAGAATGTTGAGCAGGGACAGGGTCAGGGTGTTGGAAAAAAGAGTGATAAAAGTCGAATCGCCGAAGAACCGCTTAAAGTGCTCAAGCCCTACCCACTCGCTACGAAAAAATCCTAGAAAAGGCCGGTAATTTTTAAACGCCAGGGTCAGCCCGAACATGGGGCCGTATTTAAATATCGTAAAAAACAAAAGCCCCGGTATCATCATCAGATACAACCACCGGTCTTTCGCGAAATTAATTACTATCTGCCGCCGCTTGGATTTGTTTACCCCCCCAGGGGAAAGAGCTATTGTATCACCTACAGGCTTGGACAATTACCCCTCCTAAAGACCAAACTTTAGAATAATATGGCCAATTTTTAAAACATTTAAAGCAGGATATACTCATTTAAGAAAGTTGTCAACAAAAATTTGACACAAAAAACTGGCGGGATTCTTTACTACCCCGCCGAGTTGAAAACTTCGAATTCCGCGGCAGCGTACCCAGGTTCTCCGATCCTTTTTATCCGGGAGAGAACCGTCATGCCCCCGATAGAGAGATAGAATTGTACGCGAAATTCGTGTATCCTAGCAGCCTGTTGCGCTGGTGGATTTTTTGCATATCTACGCAAAAAATCCCGATTGATGGGCATGCTTGCGGCTAAAGCCGCTTGGAGTTTGCAAGGTATAAATATTCACAAAATGAATATATACCGTTTTATGCGCGAAGCGCGACAAACTCTGGGATATTCCCAAAACCGGCGGGGTTTTGAGAAAGGCGCCCCGTGTACAACATTCGGAATACGGAAGGTGGCGAGGAACCAAATGACATACGATTTTGAAACGGTGATACCCCGGCATGACAAAGGTTCGAACAAGTGGGAGGAACTGCGGTGGGTTAATCCCGCGGTGGGTCCGGAGGTAATCCCCTTTTCCGTGGCGGACATGGAACTCCTCAATCCCCCGGAGCTGATCGAGGGTTTACGGCGCTACCTGGGGGAAAACATCCTGGGTTACGGCAAGGCCCATCCGTCCTACTACCGGGCTTTGCGGCTCTGGCTTAAGCGCCGGCACAACTGGGAGATAGAGGATCAGTGGGTGGTGGAGAACCGGGGGGTGGTAGAGGGTTTCTTTACCGCCGTCAACGCCTTTACCCGGGAAGGGGACGGGATCATGCTGATGACGCCGGTCTACTATCCCATGTTCGCGAGTATAGCGCGGAACAGGCGCGTCCTGGTGGAAAACCGGCTTATCCGCCGGGGCAACCGCTACGAGATAGACTTTGCTGATTTTGAAACGAAGGCCCATGCGCCCAATACCAAGCTCCTCCTCCTCTGCAGTCCCCACAACCCGGTAGGCCGGGTCTGGACCAGGGAGGAACTTACCCGGATTGGCCGGATCTGCCTCGACGCGGGGGTGCTGGTTGTCTCCGACGAGATCCACTTTGACCTGATCATGCCCGGTTACCGGCATACGGTGTTCGCGTCCATCAGCGAGGAATTCGCCCAAGCCTCGGTTACCCACACGGCGCCCAGCAAGACCTTCAACATGGCGGGGCTCCAGATCTCCAACACCATCATCCCCAACCCGGATCTGCGTCAGAAGTTCCGGGCGGAAATAGAACGCCGTATCGGCGAGGTTCAGTGCGGGGTACTGGGCTACGAGGCCTGCCGCCTGGTCTACCAGGAGGGGGAAGCCTGGCTGGAGCGGCTTATCGCCCTTATCGACGCCAACCGCCGGCTTATCAGGGATTTTCTTTCCCG
>JAITQR010000359.1 GCA_031288815.1 Treponema sp. | reverse complement strand
CGGCTTTCCCCCAGCAGGGCCTCAAGACGGCCTACCAGCCCCGCCTTGAGCTCCGCCTCCTTCTGGCGCAGCCTCAGTTCCTTAAGATCCGCCTTCCGCCGTTCCTCCCGGAGCCGCCGTTCCTCCGCCCGGGCCTGCTCCCTGGCGGAACCTAATTCCCGGTGTTTCTCCTTGAGCCCGCTGATCAGGGCGGAAACATCGGAACGGCCTTCGGCCAGGTAGGATCGGGCCTGTTCCACAATCTCCCGGCCGAGCCCGTTCCGGGCGGCGATATCCAGGGCGCGGCTTTCTCCCGGTATCCCCATGAGGATCCGGTAAGTGGGGGAGAGGGTCCGGCCGTCGAATTCCATGGAGGCGTTCTCCACCCCTTCCCGGGTGTAACCGTAGTTTTTAAGCACCCCGTGGTGGGTCGTCACCACCAGCCAGGCCCTTTTTTCGATCAGGTAATCCAGAATCGCCATGGCGATGGCGCTTCCCTCCTCCGGGTCGGTACCGGAACCAAGCTCGTCCAGCAGCACCAGGGAGCGTTCCCCGGCCCGGGAGGCGATACCGGCAATGTTCACCATGTGGGCGGAGAAGGTGGAGAGGGACTGGCTGAGGGACTGCTCGTCACCGATATCCGCGTAGATCCCATCAAAGACCGGGAGAAAGGTCCCCTCCTCCGCCGGCAGGGCAAGGCCGCTCTGGTTCATCAGGGCAAAGAGCCCCAGGGTTTTCAGGGCCACGGTCTTGCCCCCGGTGTTGGGGCCGGTGACAATCACCGTGCGGATACCTTCCCCCATAGCCAGATCGATGGGGATGGCGGAACTGCCCAGCAGGGGATGGCGGGCCCCCTTAAGGATCACCCTGCCCTTGGCATGGGCCGGATCGGACGCGGCTGTTCCGGCTGTTCCGGCGGCAGGGGCGGGGGCGTCCAGGGCAAAACGCCCGCGGGTCTCAAAGCCGTAGCGGGCCTTGGCCCGGAGTATCTCAAGCTCGATGATTTTACGGTGGAAAAGGACAAGGGCCTCCCGGCGTCCGGCTATAACGGCGGTCAGTTCCCGCAGCACCCGCAGAATTTCCGCGTCCAGCCTGCGCTGCTCAATGAGTATGTCGTTGTTCCTCTCCACCGCCTCTTCGGGCTCCACGAAGATAGTCTGCCCGGTGGAGGAGACCTCATGGACAATGCCCCGGATCCGGCCCCGGAAATTCGCCTTAAGCGCCAGAACCAGGCGGCCGTCCCGCTGGGAGGGCAGGGGGGACTGAAGCATCCGACGGGTTTCCCCGCCGGTATAGCGGGTCACCGCCGCCTCCAGATCCGTCTGCAGGTTCTGGATACGCCGCCGGATGGAGCGGAATTCGGGCAGATCCCGGAGCCTCCCCTCCCGGTCGATCACCCTGAACACCTCCGCGGCAATGTCCTGGCAGCCGGGGATACCGGCGAGGAATTCCTCCAGGGGCCGGAGATCCAGGAGCCAGTTTTTCAGGGTTTCCCCCCTCTGGATGAAGATCCCCAAGGCGTAGGCTTCCTCCTGGGTAAGGCTTGCCCCCTGGACGGAAAGCTTGGGGAAGATAAAGGCCACCGAGGGGAGGCTTTCCCGTTTCTCGCCCTGGCCCGCCTTTCCCAGCACCGCGGCAACGCGGGTCTTGAGTTCCCCCGCCGCTTCCGGATCGCCCAGGGGCTTTTCCTCCAGAATCAGGGCGGCGGCCTCCTCGCTCAAGGCGCAGGCGGCCACCCGTTTGAGGATCTCGCCGTATTCAAGAAGCCGGAAGGTCTTTTCGTTCACCGCCTGTCCCCCATAAGCTCCTCCCGGATACGGATGAAGCTCTCGTAACGATCCTCGTGGATAACCCCCGCGTGGACCGCCTCCAGTACCTTGCAGCCCGGTTCGCTGCGGTGGGTACAGGAAAGCCCGTAGGTACAGGTTCCCGCCAGGGGGGCGAATTCCCGCATGTGGAGGATCAGTTCCCCCGGCCCAATGCCGTCCGGGAGAAAGCGCCGTATGCCGGGGCTGTCGATGAGGTAGCCGCCTTCCACGGGGGGAAGGGCGATCATCCAGGACATGGTGGTGGTGTGGTTTCCCCGGTCGTACTTTTCGTTCAGCGTCCCCACCCGGGCCAGGGGCGCGGGAAGCAGGGCGTTGATGATGCTGGATTTTCCCACCCCGGACTGGCCCAGGAAAAGGGAGACCCGTCCCCCCGCCAGTTCCCCCAGCTTCCCCATCCCCTCCCCGGTTTTGGCGGAGATCCGCAGTACCCGGTAGCCGATACGCCGGAAATCCTCAAGCCGTTCCTCCAGATCCGGGTCAAGTTCCCCCGGCTTTCCCGCCAGATCGTACTTGTTGCAGAGGATCAGCGCCTCTATGCCTGCCGCGTCGGCCTGGATCAGTATCCGGTCCAGGAAACGGGGCCTGAAAGGCGGCGATGCCGCGCTGGTTACGCAGAAGACCAGATCCACATTGGCCGCCAGGATCTGGGACGTGGCGGACCGGTTTGTATCCAGGCCCTTCTGGTTCATCCGGGTAAAGATGTTCCGCCTCTCCTCCAAACCGGTTACCATCCCGGCGCCGGGCTTGGCCGGGTCAGGCTCCACCCTTACCCAGTCTCCCGGCGCCAGGGGGTTGTAGCGGGATTCCGCCCCTTTCAGGATTTTCCCCTTGATCCGGCATTCCAGATCCCCCGCCGGGCTGTCCCCGGATCCCCCGGGCTCGGGACGCACCGTAAAAATATTCCGGGAACCCCGGATCACCAGGCCCCTCACTGCGGTTTCCAGGGGGAAAGGCTGAAACCCAGGCTGCCGGCCCAGTATCGCCAGGAAGGATCGTCCGTTTCCCCGGTAACAAGGAAGCGCCCTTCCCCGCCTCCGGTATTCCGCAGTTCCCCGCCCTCCAGGAGCGATTCTATCCGCCGGGAAATGCCCTCCACCGAATCGTAGACGGTAATAGCCGGGGCGGCTTCCCGGCGGAACTCCCCCAGCAGGTGGAGAAAATGCGTACAGCCCAGTACCAGGGCGTCGGCCCCGGCAGCGCGGAAACGTTCCAGGTAGGGCAGGACCCTTTGGGTTTTCTCTTCCTCCCCCGCGGCGGTGTAGCGGTATTCCACAAATTCCACCAGCTCCGGGGCGGCTATGCCGGTAATCTCGCAGCCCGGCCCGTATTTCGCCGCCAGATCCGCTATGTAGGGATCCGCCAGGGTCCGCCCGGTTCCCAGCACGCCCACCCTGCCCCGCCTGCTTCCGCTTAGCGCGGGTTTTATGGCCGGAACAGTCCCCACGAAAGGCAGGCCGGGGAAAGCTTCCCGCAGGGAGGAGATGGCGGAAACCGTGGCGGTATTACAGGCAAGCACAACGATCTTGGGGTTCATTAGGGAAACCAGTTCTTCCGCCAGGGCATGAAGGATAGCGGCAAGCTCCTCCCGGCTCCGTTTGCCGTAGGGGAAGCGGGCCCGGTCGGCAAGGTATACGATGTTTTCATCAGGGTTGCGGAGGCAGAAATGACGGCAGTAGGGGATGCCGCCAATGCCTGAATCCAGAAAAAGTACCGGCCGCCTGTCCATCAGCTAAAAAGACTGTCGAAGGCGGAACGGGCCGCTGCCGCATTGTTCCGGTCTTTTTCCTGTCCCGCCGTAGCCGAACGGTACTTGGGGTCCAGGGAGAACCAGTCGCAGAAGTTGGCGGTTTCCCTGTCTGCCGGAACGCCTCCGGCGGCGGCCTGGCTTTCCTGGCACTCCCGGGAACCGGGGGAGAAGAACCGGCAGTTCATGCAGGAACGGATGTCCTTCCCGCACTGATCGCAGCGGAGGGACCTGCCGATAGGTTCCTCCCCGCCAACCGGGGAACCGCAGTACCAACACATGCCTTATTATAAACCAAAAACAGCTTTTTTGTCAGTAAAATTCTGGATATGTCGGCCCCTTAACCGGGCTTGCCAGCAGTTTGTTGCGACTCGCACGTAAAACCCTGCAAACTGCGCTCGACCAAAGGTTCGCAGGAGCCGGATAATTGGGATTTTTGCGGCACTGGTGGCGCAAAATCCACAAGTTCGACGGGCTCCTAGTACCTTGATTAGACTAAAAGGCAACCTAAAAATTTAACACAAAGGCAAAAAAGGTAACACAAAGGCGCACGAAGGAAGGAATGAGGTTAACGAATCTGATCCTTCGTGTACCTTTGTGCGCTGGCCAAATGGCCTTCGTGGTTAATATTCTTCATTCCTGGTTTCTCTCTTGCCCGGCTGTTTAGTTCAATCAAGGTACCAGGGCGTCAAATTTCCCTTCCCGCGAACTGGCTGTTGTAAAGCTCCGCGAAGAATCCCCGCTTTTCAAGGAGCTCCCGGTGGGTCCCCTGTTCCACAATGTCGCCGTCTTTCAAGACCAGGATAAGGTCGGCGTTTTTGATGGTGGAAAGCCGGTGGGCTATGATGAAGCTGGTCCTGGATTTCATCAGGTTATCCATGGCTTTCTGGATAAGTATCTCCGTGCGGGTATCCACGCTGCTGGTGGCTTCGTCGAGGATGAGGATTCCGGGGTCCGCCAGGATGGCCCTGGCTATGGTGAGGAGCTGCTTCTGGCCCGCGGAGATGTTGTCGGTTTCCTCATTGAGGATCATATCGTAACCCCCGGGCAGGGTCCGGATAAAGTGATCCGCCTGGGCGG
>JAITQR010000245.1 GCA_031288815.1 Treponema sp. | reverse complement strand
TGCGCTTACCGTATATAAGAATATCTCCCTGGGTAGGAACATAAAAACCGCTTACCAGGTTAAAGACGGTGGTCTTTCCGGCCCCATTGGGCCCGATAAGCCCCGCGATTTCCCCCCGTCCAAGCGAAAGGTTTATACCGGTAAGAGCCTGGAGACCGCCGAAACGGTGGCTCAGATCGTTGATTTCAACATGCGCCGCCATGATTCCTCCTCTTTCCCGATTTCGCGGCCCGCCACTGTCTGAAACGGCGGACCAGATCGGGAAGCTCTTTATTTCCCATAAGCCCTTCGGGCCGGAATTGCATAAGCAGGATCAGAAGAAGGGGAATAACTACCAATTTGAGTATCTGCAGGGGCCGCAGAAGTTCCAGCAGAAAGGTAAAAAAAACGGCCGAGAGAACCGAGCCCGAAAGTGAACCCATGCCGCCCAGGTAAACCATAACCATGCCTTCGGTGGATTTCATGATATTGAAGGACTGGGGATTGATAAAACCCAGCATGTGGGCAAAAAGACCGCCGGCCACTCCGGACAGGGCCGATGAAAACATGAAGGCCAGAAGCTTTATCCTGTCGGTGTTGACGCTCATTATTTCAGCGGAAATTTCGTCATACCGGATAGTGGAAATACCTTTCCCCAGTACCGAGCCCATGAGCCGCTTGATAAGAGCCGTGCAAATTACCACAAAGACCATCACCCAGATAAGTATCCAGGGCAGAGGAATTACATCGCTCATAGCAAAAAGGGTGGATTTCATACCCATGAGCCCCCGGCTGGCCCCGACGATTTCCAGGTTATTGATAAGGGTCATAACAATATAGTTCGCGGCAATGGTAATAATCGCCAGATAATCATCGCGGGTTTTGAAGGAAGGGAGCGCCACTATGAGGCCCGTAAACGCCGCGATGACGCCGCCGATAACGATCACCAAGGGAAAAAGGGCAAGGCTTGTCCAAGGCGGAAGGAGGGCGGCTCCGGTAAATTTGTTTTCCGTAAAAAGAATAAGAGACAGTACCGATGAAGAGTAAGCCCCCACGGCCATAAATCCCGCGTGGCCGCAGGAAAACTCGCCCATATAGCCGTTTACGATGTTCAGGCTGGAGGCAAAGATTATATTAATGCCGATGGACATCAGTACGGTTTGAATATACTGGTTTATTACCCCCAGAGCCGAGAGGGCGACTACCAAAACCGCGGCAATCACGGAGACCGGAAGCAGGAACATCGAAAAGTTTCGTTTGGGTAAAGCGTCCGGCATGAGGGGCTCCTAAATTTTTGTGCTTTTTGCCACACCGAAAAAACCGGTGGGCTTAAGCACCAGGATGATCAACAGAATAACAAAGGATACCAGATCTTTAAAACTGGAAGGGAAGAAGGCGACAATAAAAATTTCGATAAAGCCCAGCATAAAGCCGCCGATAAAAGCCCCTTTAATGTCCCCGATACCGCCGACCACGGCGGCTATAAAAGCCTTCCAGCCGAGAATCATCCCCATAAGGGGGCCCAGCACAGGGTAGGACATACCGAAGAGTATCCCCGCTACCGCGGCCAGGGCCGATCCCAAGGCGAAAGTAAAGGTGATGACCCGGTTTACCGGAATTCCCATGAGGGGGACGGCGAACTTGTCGTATGAGACGGCCCGCATGGACATGCCGAAAACGGTTTTTTTTACGATGAATTGCAGTATAGCGAAAACCACAAAGGCCGCCGCTATAACCAGGACTTTCAAATTGGTGATCACCACCGTTCCGAAGGTCCAGATGCGCTCGGTAATAAGATCGGGAAAACGTTTGGCGCTGGCCCCGACGAGGGCCAGGTTGCCGTTTTCAAGGATAAAACCCACCATCAACGCGGTAATAACCACGTAAAGGCGGTTAACCCCTTTCAACCGGAGCGGGCGGTACGCAACCCGTTCAATGGTAATGCCCAACAGCGCGGTAGCCGCCATGGTAAGCACCAGGGTTATAACAAACACCGGCACTCCCCCGGTTATGAATCCCAGCAGCGCCGTGGCGATAAAAAAAGCAATGTAGGACGCGGTCATAAAAATATCGCCGTGGGCAAAGTTGATAAGCCGCAGGACTCCATAGACCAGACAGTAGCCCAGGGCAATTATCGAGTAGAAACTTCCCCATTGAAGGGCGTTGAAAATGTTCTGCAAGAGCTTTGTCAGCATACCGCCACCTTCCGGTTACTTCATGTTGGTAACAAAGGTAAACTCGCCCGAGTCGCTTATCTGTACAACCACCGCCGTTTTGTCCGGATCGCCGTCGGCGTTAAAGGTCATGTTTCCGGTTATACCGGCATAATCCTTCAGGGCGACGATAGCGTTTTTAATGGCTTCCCGGTCATTCTGTAAATTTCCGCTTAACCCCGCGTTCTGAATAGCCTGTAACACGATCTTGGCCGAATCATAGGTAAGGGCCGCCACGCTGTCCGGGCTTTCATTGTAGGAAGCCTTGTATTGATCGATGAATGCCTTGGTGATCCCCGTAGCGCCGGCAGCGGCAAAGTGATCCGTAAAATAGTAACCCTTTACCGCGTTGTTGCTCAAGGTTACTATGTCGGTGGAACCCCAGGAGTCGCTTCCCAACACCGGCTTGTCCCCCCATCCGAGGTTTTTGGCCTGGGGAACGATAAGGGCCACATGGTTGTAATAGTCCGGCAGGTAAAGCAACTGGGCATCGGTATTGACAATTTTGGTGAGCTGTACCGAAAAGTCCTTGTCGTTCTCCCCGAAACTCTCGAAGGCCCTGATGCTTCCGGCGCCGTGGACGGATTCCCAGCTGCTCCGAAATAATTCGGCCAGGCCCTTGGAGTAGTCGTCTTCCACATTGTAGAGCACCGCCGCCCTGACCACGCCGGAGAACTGCTGGCCGGCGAATTTTACCGCCGCGGGAGCCTGTACCGGGTCAAGGATGCAGGCCCGGAAAACGTAGGGCCGGTTTTTGGTTACGTCCGGGTTGGTGGCCCAGGGGGAAATCATGGGTACCCGGCTGTCGTTGTTGATCTGCCCCGCGGGAATGGCCCGGCCTGAGCCGGCGGGCCCCACGATAGCGAGAACGTTGTCCTGCTCAATCAGACGCATGGCGGCCTGCACCGCTGATTCGGGCTTGAGTTCGTTGTCCACATAGATAAAGTCAACCTGGTACTTTTTGCCCTTCACGTCCAGCCCGCCCGCGTCGTTGATCTGCTTTTTAACCAGTTCCCCGGCGTTTTTGGCGCTTTCCCCCACCTTGGGGGAGTTTCCCGTCAGGGGAATGTTGAAGCCGATTTTGATAGTCTGCTCCCCGCCGCCTCTTGCCATTACCATTGACAAGGCAAACAGAAAAAGAACCCCGAAAACAAATGCCTTTTTCATTTTTTCCTCCATTTTTCTGAGAATGAATTTGAATTATATTAGAAAAAAAATACAAGCCTGGCAAGTATATTTATGCAAAAAAAGTGAAATATTTGTATAATTTAGGCCAAAAATTGAATATTTATGCAGTTTTTAACGTAATATCCACAAGTTAAAGGGTTTGGGTTCTAAAAAAAATTAAAAAATCGGGCACGGATGTCTATTTTATCATACACTATATCCGCAACCGTCCTTTGCTACGGCCCTGAAGATTCAGATGAATGGGCCGCCGGTACAAGCCATGTTTTCGCTCATATCACCCAGTCCCAAAATTCGTCCTGGCTCAATTCCGCGTGGGCGGGAGGGGAACGCCCGTCGGACTTGAACTGGAGCTCCGGATTTTTGACGCTGACCCTGGTTTTTTCGGGTACCGACTTGGTAACAAAGGCGTTGCTGCCGATAACCACCCCTTCGCCGATAACCGTGGCGCCGCCGAGAATGGAAGCTCCTGAATAAATGGTAACGTGATCCTCGATGGTGGGATGGCGTTTGACGCCTTTAAGCGTCTGGCCGCCCCGGGTGGAAAGCCCCCCGAGGGTAACGCCCTGGTAGATCTTTACGTAATTCCCGATAATCGTGGTTTCGCCAATAACAATGCCCGTACCATGATCGATGAAGAAATGATGGCCGATAACCGCGCCGGGGTGTATGTCGATACCGGTAATGTTATGGGCGTATTCGCTCATGATCCGGGGAATAAGGGGAACTTCCAGATCGTAAAGGATATGGGCCAGGCGGTAGACCGTGATGGCGTAGATTCCCGGATAGGAGGAGATAATCTCGTCCAGGTTAGCCGCCGCGGGATCGCCGTCAAAGGCGGCGGAAACATCCTGGGCCAGATATTCCCGCACTTCCGGCAGACGGGCCAGAAAGCGGAAAACAATATTGGCGGCTTTTTCCTCGATTATTTCCTTCCCAAGGCCGCCGTAATGGGGGCTGAAATGGATGGCCCTGGCGGTCTCCCTGGAAAGGGAATACAGAACTTCTTCCAGCGTATCCCCCGCGTAGTATTCCACCGACGAGAGGGATATGTTTTTTTTGCCGAAATAGCCGGGAAAGACAAGGTTCCGCAGTTTTTCAAGAATGCCTATCACCCGATCCCGGCTTAACAGATGTACCGAATCAATTTTAATGATCTCCGCGTGTTCTTCGTAACTTTTCAGCAAAAGATCCGTAAGGTACTTTAACTGCGTGCTGAGCGCTTTTTCCATTATCCGGCAATCTCCCTGAGGGCGGCGGCAAGGCGGTCAATTTCCCCGAAGCTGTTGTAAAAGGCCAGGGAGGGCCTTACGCTGCCTTCAATGCCGAAGAAGCGGTGTACCGGCTGGGCGCAGTGGTGACCGGCCCGGACGGCGATGCCTTTGGCGTTAAGGTGCTTTCCCACTTCCCCGTTGTCCCGGCCCTCAAGGACAAACGAAAGGACGCTGGTTTTCCGCGCCGCCCTTCCTATCAGGCGAAGCCCCGGAATTTTTTCCAGTTCCTGTATGCCATATTGGGTAAGCTCGTGTTCCCAGGCGGCGATACTCTCCATACCGATGGCCGACACATAGTCCAGCGCCGCCCCAAGACCCACGGCGTCGGCAATATTCCCCGTACCGGCTTCAAACTTGGCGGGAGCCTTTTGGTACAGGGTACGCTCGAAGGTAACGTCGGAAATCATGTTGCCTCCGCCCTGGTAGGGCTTGGCCGCTTCAAGGACGGCGCTTTTGCCGTAGAGTACCCCGATTCCGGTGGGGCCAAATATTTTGTGTCCCGAGAAGACAAAGAAATCCGCGTCCAGGGCGGCGACGTTGACCGGTATATGGGAGATCGATTGGGCGCCGTCGATAAGTACCGGAACCCCGTGGGCGTGGGCGATCCGGATCATCTCCGCCGCGGGAACCACCGTTCCCAGGGCATTGGAAACCTGGGCGGCGGAGACAAAGCGGGTGCGGCCCGAAAAAAGTTTTTCATATTCCGAAAGGATGATCTGCCCGCTTTGATCGATGGGGGCGACCCTGATAAAGGCGCCGGTTTCCCCGGCGATGATCTGCCAGGGGACGATGTTGGCGTGGTGTTCCAGCATGGTAAGGATGATCTCGTCCCCCGGCCGGAGCAGGGGTTTGACATAGCCCTGAGCCGCCAGATTGATGCCCTCGGTGGTTCCCCGGACAAACACGATATTGTCCGCCGAAGCCGCGCCGATAAAGCGGGCGACTTTAAGCCGGGCTTCCTCGTAGGCGTTGGTGGAACGGTCGGCCAGTTCGTGAACTCCCCGGTGGACATTGGAATTTTCATGCCCGTAATAATAAGAAAGCCGCTCGATTACCGCCCGGGGCTTCTGGGTGGTGGCGGCGTTATCGAGCCACGCCAGGTCATGGCCGTTCACCTTTTCGGCGAGGATGGGGAAATCCGCCCGGATTGCGGAGAGGCTTCTCGCGCCCAGGCCGCGGGAGAGGGAGGGATCCGCGGCAGACGGCGCGGCGGCGCGCTGGGCCGGGAAAATTTCCGGCCCCGGGTAGGCCGTTTCCGCGCCGAGCGGGATTACCCTGGGCGAAAAAACGGCATCGGCCGCCGGGCCGGGAACATCCCAGGCCGGAGAATCACCGGAGCGGGGGGCGTTCCGGATCGGAGCGGGGGCCGAAAATTCCGGGAACCATTCGGCGGCCCAGGAGGCGATCTCCCCTTCGGCGGGAAGGCCGTAGTCGCGGGGAAATCGCCCGTCCGGGTTATACAGGGTTCTGGGTATAGTCATAGTAGTCACCGACCTCCACATCTTCCAGAACCGCCAGGGCGTCGTCGGCCAGGATCGCGGCGGAGCAATAGACCGAAAGGAGATAGGAGGCCACGCCGTTGTCGTCGATGCCCCGGAAGCGGACCGACAGGCCCCGGGATTGCTCGTCGGGAACCCCCGCCTGGTAAAGGCCGATGACGCCCCGTTTCGCTTCCCCCGTGCGGACCAGGAGTATGTTGGTCTTGCCGGTTTTAGCCTTGGGATTTTTAAGGCCGTCCACGAAAAGTTTGTCCGAGGGTATGAGCGGAACGCCCCGCCAGGCAATGAAGGTTCCCCCCGCGATATTCACCGTCGCCGGAGGAACGCCGCGGCGGGTACATTCCCGCTCAAAGGCGGCGATGGCCCGGGGGTGGGCCAAAAAGAAAGAAGGGTCTTTCCAGACCTTGGTGAGGAGTTCGTCCAGATCGTCGGGCATGGGCCGTCCGTAACGGGGCTGAATCCGCTGGGCTTCCGCCGCGTTTTTCAGCAGGCCGTAATCGTCACTGTTGACGATCTGGCTTTCCTGCCGTTCCTTGAGGCTTTCCACGGCCAGGGCAAGCTGCTCTTTGGTCTGATCGTAGGGAGAGCTGTATACGTCCTGCACCTTGGTATCCACGTTGATGATGGTACTGATGGAACTGAGCCGGTACTCCCGGGGTTTGGCCTGGTATTCGATGTAACCCTGGGGAATATCAGCCTTTTTCGGATCCTGGCTGCACAGCGCGTCCAGCGGGGTTTCACCCTCTACCACCCGGTTTACCCGGTAGACGCCGGCTTCCAGCCCCTTGAATTCCAAAATTCTGGAAAGCCATTTGGGGGTCAGCGCCCCGTACTGGGGCGGCGTCTTGGTAACATCCGCCAGTTGATACGCCGCGTCCCGGCCCAGCGCGTTGATAACTTTGTCTGCCATTTCTTCTCTCCTTATCTTGTAAAAATGCCCGTTTTAATCGCGAATCAGTGTCTGTCCATACGGTGTCTGCATTATGGACAGACTCGAATTAACTACACCCAACCAAACCGGATAAGCTTGGCTTAATACACCGGCAGTGACCTGTCCACCTCCCGCGCCCAGGCGTTAAAGCCGTCTTTCAGATTGAGGAGCCTTCCCTTGTACCCCGCTTCCCTGAGGGCGCGGATGGCGAAAACGCTCCGCTGGCCTATCTTGCAGATAAACACCGCGTCGATCCGCTCGTCAAACTCGTCTATCCGCCGGACCATCTGGCCCAGGGGGATGGGTTTCGCCTGGGGAAATTTCGCGATGGCCCGCTCGTGGGGTTCCCTGATATCGATGATTTGCAGGGGATCCTTGTTGTCCAGCCGCGCCTTTAATTCCCCGGCGGTGATTATTTCCACCGGATCTTCCGCGGCTTCTTTTTTGAGGCCGCAGAACTGTTCGTAGTCAATCAGTTCATGGATGGAAGGGTGTTCGCCGCAAACGGGGCACCGGGGATCCTTGTCCAATTTGAGGCTTCGGAAATTCATCTTCCAGGCGTCAAAGAGGAGGAGCCGGCCCACAAGCGGATCGGCGGTGTTATTGGAATACTCGCTGGAGCCAACGATAAGTTTGATTACCTCGTTGGCCTGTATGGAACCGATAATCCCGGGCAGCACGCCTACCACACCCCCCTCGGCGCAGGAGGGCACCAGGCCGGGGGGCGGCGGTTCGGGGTAAAGGCAGCGGTAGCAGGGACCTTCCTTGGCGTAAAAGACCGAAGCCTGTCCCTCAAATTGAAATATCGAGCCGTACACGTTTGGTTTTCCCAAAAGCACGCAGGCGTCGTTTATCAGGTAACGGGTCTGGTAGTTGTCCGTCCCGTCGGCCACGATATCGTAGTCCCGGATGATGTCCAGGGCGTTGGCGCTTGAAAGCATGGTGTTGTAAGTAATGACGCTGATGTGGGGATTGATGCCTTTAAGACGGTCTTTCGCGGAAGCCACCTTGGGCCGCCCCACGTCGCGGGCGCCGTGGATCACCTGGCGCTGGAGATTCGATTCTTCCACCAGATCAAAGTCCACGATGCCCAGGGTTCCCACGCCGGCGGCGGCGAGGTAAAGCCCCAGGGGCGCGCCCAAGCCGCCGGTTCCCACCAGCAGCACCTTAGCCGCCTTAAGCCGCTTCTGCCCCTCCACGCCGATCTCGGGGAGCAGGAGATGGCGGCTGTAGCGGGAAATTTCCTCGTTGGAAAGATCCCTTAGGCGGCTGTCGGGGATAAGGCTGAAGGGCATTAGCGCCGGGCCCCCGTTACTTTATCCCAGGGCTTAACGCTTTCCGGGAGGCCCGCCGCGTTACGGGAGACGCCGAAGACAGGCCCGCCGGTTCGCGTGCCTTCGGGGACGCCGCCCGCGATGGCGGGAACCAGCATCAGAACCGCGCCCTCGGAAAGGGGCGTGTCGAGGCCCCGCAGTTTTTTGATATTGGTGTCCCCGGCAAATACATTGATGAACGATCGGAGGCCGCCGTCATCCTGATACAGGTGATGTTTGATGTCCGGGTACCGCTCCGCCAGGGCCGCGATGGCCGCCCCTACCGTGGCTCCCTCAACCGTTACCTCGGTCTGCCTGCCCGTAAAATTCCGCAGGGCTGTGGGGATTTGTATTGTCACCGCCATACTGTTACGCTCTCCTCCAAAAATTGATCCCGATTACCGGTTAATTCCCAGCTTGTCAATTCCGCCGCCCTGCCTCCCCGTACCGCGACAATGATGTAGGAGTAAAACGGCAGGGCCTGTTCCCTGTCATAATCCGAAGGCCGGGCGGGGTGATCCGGGTGGGAATGGTAGATTCCAAGGATATCCCTCTTTTTAAGGCGGGCTTCCTTTTCGGCCTCCATAAAATCTTCCGGGGCAATGACAAAACGGTGGTACTGTTCCTCCGCTTCCCGGCCGTTCTCTACCGCAAGGATACAATCGGCCCGTTTTTCCCCGCCCTCAAAAACACCGAGCAAAAAACCGCAGCATTCCTTGGGCCAGGCCCGTTCTCCCTCCCGGCGGATCTGCCGTTCCACTTCGGCCTGCAGGCTTATCACAAACCGCCTCCCTTGGGGTTCCAAAACTGATCCGACACGTAACGCATACCCGTGTCGCAGAGAATCGTCACGATCAACGCCGGCCCTTCCAGGGTTTCCGCCAGCTTCAGGGCCGCCAGCACATTCGCGGCGGAACTGACCCCGGCGTGGACTCCTTCCTCCCTGGCAAGCCGCCGGGCTATACGGTAGGCTTCTTCGGTGTTCACCTCGAGAACCGCGTCGCCCTGTTTTTCATCGTAAAAGCCGGGATTGATGGTACTGGCCATGTGTTTCGTCCCCTCGATGCCGTGGAAGGGGGAGTCCGGCTGGACGGCTATCACGGTAAGGGCGGGATTCAATTCCTTGAGCCGCCGGGAAGTCCCCGTAAAGGTACCGGAAGTCCCCATGCCGCAGATAAAATGGCTCAGCTTCCCCCGGGACTGCTCCCAGATTTCGGGGCCCGTAGTCCGGTAGTGGGCCTGCCAGTTAGCGTCGTTGTCGTACTGGTTGGGATAAAAGTACCTTTCAGGATGGGCTTCCGCCTCTTCCCGGGCGGCCAGGTAGGCCCCGTCGGAACCTTCCAGGGGACTGGTTTCCACGATCTCCGCGCCGTATTGCCGCATGATCCCTTTCCGCTCCGTCGAGGCGTTGGCGGGGAGGAACACCTTCACCGGGAAACCCAGGGCCGCTCCCATCATGGAATAGGCAATGCCGGTGTTGCCGCTGGTGGCGTCTATAATGGTCTTTCCCGGCCCCAGCTTCCCCTCCGCCAGTCCCGCCAAAAGCATGGCCTTGGCCGCCCGGTCCTTCACCGAGCCGGAAGGATTGCAGAATTCGGCCTTGGCATAGAGCGAGATCCCCGGGGGACGGGCCTTTCCCGCCCTAAGGGAGATTTTCGGTAGTTCCAAAAGGGGCGTATTCCCCACCAAATCCAGTATGTTCATGGGCTTATAAAATTATTCCGATAAACATTCTAGGATATATAATTAAAAAACCGTTCTGTCAAGTCCTTGGTTATCGATAGTATCGA
>JAITQR010000240.1 GCA_031288815.1 Treponema sp. | reverse complement strand
ATCCGCCGGGAGACCGATTCCAGGGAGTAGCTCCGGTACCCCTCTTCCTCTATGCCGGTAAGGATACCCTGCCCGCCGGCCCGGACTACCCTGAGGGCGTCCAGAACCTGCCGGCCCGGTACCAGGGCCGCCGCGGATCGCCGCCGGCCCCAGCCCGGCTCGCCGGCGAAAAACTTCGCCTCCTCCCGGGACCGGCCCAGGAGCAGGGGGATACGGTGAACGGCGCAACGGCCGGCGATTCGGGGAAAATCAAAATCCAGGAAGTTCCAACCGGTAAGCACGTCCGGGTCAAGGCCGCGAATATCCTCCACCAGGGCGCGGAGCAGGGAAGCCTCGTCGGGATGAAAGACGATCCCCTCTCCGGCGGCCGTTTCCCCGGCGGAACCACCGCCCAGCACCCGTACCTTCCGGGCCCTTCCGCTCTTGAATTCCCCGTTCAGCTCCCCGGATTCGGCCCAGGACACTGCGGCGGCCAGGATGGTTCCCCCTTTCGTGTCGGTTTCGATATCAATCGAGGCTACCCGGAGGGGCGGAAGGGAAGAAGGGGAAGCGGGGGAAAGCTCCGGGTTAAGAAAGACCAGATCCACCAGTTTACCCGGCCGGGGCTCTCCGGCAATCTCCATCCAGCCCCGGATCCGCCGCTCCGTCAGGAAGTTTTCCACCGGCTTCTCTCCCCCGTCGGGACTCTGTACCGATCCCCGGGAAAGGGTCTTGTAAGCGGCGGCCCTATCCGCCAGATGGGAAAACCGGAGGAACACGAGCCCCTCCGGGGGATCAAAAAATTCCAGGACCGGGGGGCAGGGGGAAAAGGGTATCCGGGAGAGCAGGCTCTTGCAGCGGGGCAGGTCGCTTTCCCTTACGTGGAAGCCCAGGCAGGTTTTTGTCGCCGGCGCCACCACGGCGAAGGTTCCGCCGTCCTCAAGGCGGCCCACAAAGTAGAGCCGTCCCCCGCCGGCCCCTCTTTCCGGGGAACGGCTGAACAGGTCGGCCCAGGCGTGAACCAGAAAACCCCGGTAAGGATTATCCAAGGGAGGAGCTTCCGGCGGGCGCGCCCGGAGGGCTGCCCGAAGGGCCTTGCCGGGACTTCCCCCGGGCCTTCTCCAGCCGCTCCAGCAGGACCGCGTAGACCGGGCGGGAGGCGATAAGCTCCGAAACCACAAAGGAGCTGAAACATACCAGCGCCAGGTTCTCCAGGTGGCTGAAGGTGCCGCTCATCTCCAGGATAAGCACGATCCCCGTAACCGGGGCTTTTACCGCGCCGGTAAAAAAGGCCGCCATCCCCAGGATCATGAAGTTGAGGCCCTGGGATTCCGTGGCAAGTCCCGCCATGCCCAGGGCCTTTCCCAGGGCCATGCCGGTAAGGCCCCCGGCGGCAAGCAGGGGCAGGAAGATCCCCCCGGAGCTTCCCGATCCGTAACAAAGGGCGGTAAACAGGATCTTGAGCCCCAGAAGGACAAAGAGGAGAGCCAGGGACCGTTCCTGGCGGGAGAGGGATTCGATAAGATCATGCCCGCCCCCGGTAACGTCGTAGAACAGGAAGGCCAGGGGAACGGAAACCAGAAGGGGGATCACCGGCCGGACAAGGAGGGGAATGTGGAGGCGGTCGTAAAGATCAAGGGAAAGGTAGAGGGAGCGCTTGAAAAGATCCCCCAGGAAGGCGCAGATCAGCCCCGAAAGCGCCCGGTACAAGCCGAGGCGGAGGGTTTCGGCGCGGGTCAGGAGCCGGCGGAACAGCACCGCCACCAGACCCACCATAAGGCCGATAAGGATGCTTTCCAGGATCAGCGCCAGCCGCGAGGCGTACCAGCCGCGAAGCAGCGGGTCTATGCGCCCCTCCTTGATACGGCCAATACGGGATATTCCACTGAACATAAAGATATTTTAATCCAGCCCCCGGTCTCTCACAACATCGCCTGTCCCGGCCGGCTAAGCGGGAAAAGATATTGGATTTGTCCGGCAACCCGGCCGGTTCTCGAAGGGATCTTTCAAAATACCCCGCGTAACTCTATTCAAGGTAGCTGTTCCAAAAGCTGAAGTTTTGGAACAGCCTCTATTGACTCTTTTTTGTTAAACAAGTATAACATATTTGTAAGTCTTATATAACTTATAGATATTGGTACGGAGGTTTTCCTATGGGGAAAAAGATACTTGTCGCTTACTGGAGCGGGACCGGAAACACCGAAACTATGGCGAAACAGCTCGCCAAGGGGGCGGAGGACGCGGGAGGGGAGCTTGTTTTTAAACCGGTTTCCGAGGCAACGAGGGATATGGTTAAAAACGCGGACGCTCTCGCCTTCGGCTGCCCGGCCATGGGGGCCGAGGTGCTTGAGGAAAACGAGATGGAACCTTTTATCGCCGGGCTTTCCCAGGCGGAATTGGGGGGAAAACCGGTAGGGCTTTTCGGCTCCTACGACTGGGGGGACGGCCAGTGGATGCGGGACTGGGTGGATCGCATGAAAGGCCTGGACGCTTTGGTTGAGGGTGAAGGCATTATCACCCAGCTTGCCCCTTCCGAGGAATCTTTGGGTAAGTGTTACGAGCTTGGAAAACAACTTGCCACGTAAAGCCGTTTCAGAACGCCGGTTTTTGAAACCAGCTTACGCGGCGTAGAAAACAAGGCAGGTGAGGCGATTCCGCCGGAAACGCGGGGTTCCGCGTCAAGCGGTCCGGAATCGGTTCAGGGAGTATTTAAAAACAGGAGCGGCTCTCTATCCTTTACGGGGGTATCGTATCTCCGGCGTCGCTGAAGGTATGGTACTCCCGTTTTTTTTCGCGGCCTGCCGCGCCGGGATCTGCCGGCCGCCGCGGCCATGAGGGAGAAAATCGTGCCCGATGATATCAAGCGGATTATTGTTAACCACTGCGGCCCCGTTTTAATGGGCATTAAACCCGCCGCGCTGTTTGTGTTGAAATCCGAAAACGCCTGCGCCTGCCTGAGGGGCCTGCTGCCGGTGTACCTTACCGTAATGATCCTGCGAAGGAGCGAGACCGGATTACTGGTCTTTGTATTCGCCAGGGAAAAACTCGAGCGGACCGTATCAAACAAAGATATCGAAACGGTACTTTCCGGCATGGGATACCCGAGAGGCGCTTCCGTTTCTGTTTTCTTGGATTATTTGAAAAAACAATTTGAAAGCCAGGGCTTTCCCCACGAGATCGGCCTTTTTCTCGGTTACCCGGTGGACGATGTGCTCGGTTTTGTGAAGCATAAGGGAAAAAACTACAAACTGTGCGGTTATTGGAAAGTCTACGGAGACGTGGAAGAGGCGAAGCAATGTTTCCGGCAGTTCGATAAATGCCGGGAATGTCTCAAAGCCGTCCTGGATATGCGGGAAGAAACGGACCGGAACGCTTTTCAGGAAAGCTCCCGCGGAAAACGGTCTCAATATTAAATGTTGAGGTAACGCGCCCTTTTCGGCCGGATTAATGTTGAGACAGCGCGCAGTATTGCGAACGGGCCCTTTTCTTCGTATTATTGCCTTGTGGCTGGCCGAAAAAACAGTAGTAAAAACACCGGACGATCCTCCGGCAAGGCAAATAAATATCCTTCCGGAAAGGCCCGGGTCTCCAAAAGACCCTTGGGGCTCTTGTTTTGGGCGATCTTCTTTATCGTAACAGCCGGTCTTTTTCTGGCAAACCGGGAGCGGATACGGGAAACCCTGGAAAACACCCGTGTCCTGGATGGCCTTCCGGTAAGCCTTCCCCGGATTGGCGGACGGGAAAGGGCCGAAGAAACAGGGCAAAAGCCGGAAGCGCCCGCGCCAAGTCCGGCCGCCCCGGAGGGGCCGGGCCAGGAGACGCCGGAGATCGTCGCCCGGACAGAGGCCGGACAGCCGGCAGACGGCCAACCCGCCGCCATGCCTCCGGCCGCGGGGCGGACAGAGCCCCGGCCGGACCCGCAGCCCCAAAGCGGCCGGCCCGCGGGAGCTCAACCGGCGGCCCGGCCGGCCGCGCCGCAAAGGAATTCCCGGCCCGCGGAAAGCGCCGCCCCGGCGGCGGCCGAACGGGATTCCCCGGGAACAAGCCCCCAGCCCTCGCGGCCCGAGCCGCCGAAGCCTGCCGTAACGCCCCGGCCGGCGCCGCCGGCAAATCCGCCGGCCGCCGCCACCCAGGAACGGGCGATTTATTTTACCCGGATAGACGCGGAGGGGACTATCCTCCGTACCAGAGTCCTCCGCCGGCTCCCGGCCTCGGATTCTCCCATGATGGACAGCCTCCGATCCCTTATCGCCGGGCCAAACGCCGAGGAAGAACGGCAGGGGCTTAGATCCCTGATTCCGCCGGGAACCCGGCTTCTTCCCGCCACCACCGTGCGGGGAAGCACCGCTTATATCAGCTTCAGCGAGGATTTTCAGTACAACACCTTCGGGGTGGAAGGTTACGCCGCCCAGCTCCGCCAGGTTATATGGACCGCCACGGAATTTCCCAACATCAAGGACGTACAGATCCTCATCGAGGGCCGGCGGATTGACTACCTGGGGGAAGGCATTTGGATCGGCAGCCCCTTAAGAAGGGAATCCCTGTAAACAAAGAACCCAGGGGCAAGCTTCGGGGCACGGGGTCCTCCCATCGAGGGCTTGTTCCAAGAGCCTTTTCAAAACCAACCGGGTTTTGAAAAGGCTGAAAAGGCTCTCAGGGTATCCTTTTTACCGATACCGCCCGCGCGGTCTGCCGGTCGATCTCCGCGATAAGCCCCCGGACGCCGCAGTCCGAGCCGCCGGGCGCGGCCTTGGCAACCTCCATCCGGTAAAGTATCTGGGTCCGGGCCCGGTCAAGGCATATCTTTTTGTCCATACCGATAATGGCGTCCTGTATGCCGGTCATGCCCAGATCGGTAATATACCCGGTTCCCTGGGGCAGTATCCGCTCGTCCGCCGTCTGGACATGGGTATGGGTTCCCGCCACCAGGCTTGCCCTGCCGTCCAGGTAGTAGCCCAAGGCTTCCTTTTCCCGGCTGGACTCGGCGTGAAAATCGACCAGCACGACGGGCCTCCCGGACGGCGTTCCGGCGGTCTCCGCCGGGTCCGGAGGGGTTTCGGCCAGGGCTTTTTCGCCGGCCCCTATAATCGCGTCGAAGGCTCTGAAGGGACAGTCCAGGGCGCTCATATACTCCCTGCCCTGGAGGTTGATCACCAGCCAGGCAAGGCCCGCCTTACGGAGAAGGGTCCATCCGCGGCCGGGACTTTTTCCGGGATAATTGGCGGGCCGAAGGAGCCGCTCCTCACTATCCAGGAAAGGCCAGAAATCCCTCTTTTCCCAGACGTGGTTGCCGCTGGTAACCACGTCGGCGCCGGCCCGGAGAATCCGGTGGAGGCTGTCCGCGGTCATCCCGAAACCTTCGGCGGCGTTTTCGCCGTTTACCACCGTGAAATCCGCGGTGTTATCCCGGATAAGACCGGGAAGCTCCCTCTCCAGGGTTAAAAGCCCCGGCTCACCCACCACGTCGCCAATCACGATCACCTTTGAATACGCCACTTTATACCGCCTTTAAACCGGAACGCTTTCACCAAGCCCGGCTTCTTGAGAACCCCGCTACATTCTCCTTTCGTCCGGCGAATCTTTCAAGCCGTCCGGGGAAAGCCCCGGGACGGTGCTTTTACATCCGTTAACCCTATATACGGATTTTCAAGGTAAATTTGGGCTTTATTCCTGTATGTAGCGCTAATTGCCGAGCCGCCGGCCCCGGAAAGCTTTCACTTGTAAGCGGCTTGTTTTTATGATACTGTTAACCCCTAATGGCTACTATTGCGATGACATCTGTTAATCGGCGTATCAAACAGATACGCCAAACTCTAAAACTTTCCCAGGTTCAGTTTTCCCGGATTATATCCCTGTCAAGCGGTTACCTCGCGGGGGTTGAGGTAGAGAAACGAAAAGTAAACAACCGGCTCATTAAATTGATCTGCTCTTCTTTCAATGTGAATGAAAAATGGCTCGAAACCGGCGAAGGAGAAATGTTCCGGCTCCACCCGGACGAAAGTTTTACCAAACTGGTAAACCTGTTCAAGGAACTTGATCCTAAATACCAGTCCTACGTCTTGAAGGAAATTAACCTTCTCCTGGAGATTCAGGATCAGGAATTTCCGGAGTCCAAGCCGTAGACCGCGCCCCGCGCCGCCGGAGGATTAACCCTCCGGCGTTTAGCGGGCGTATTCGGTAATCCGGGTCTCCCGGATAATGGTTACTTTGATACGGCCGGGATACCGCAAGTCGTTTTCGATTTTTTTAGCGATATCCTTCGCGAGCATACGAGACTGCTCGTCGTTGACCATTTCGGTGTTGACCATGATCCGCAGTTCCCGCCCCGCCTGGATAGCGAAAGCCTTGTCCACCCCGGTAAAACCGACGGCCACGTTTTCCAGGTTTTCCAGACGCTTGATGTAATTATCCAGGGTTTCCCGCCGGGCCCCGGGCCGGGCGGCGGAAATAGCGTCCGCTATCTGCACCAGCACGGACTCGATGCAGGACGGCTCAATATCGTTGTGGTGGCTCCCGATGGCGTTGATAACCCGGGGATCCTCCCCCATTTTCCGGGCCATGTCCATGCCTATTTCGGCGTGGTTCAGATCCGAATCGGATTCCACCCCCTTGCCGATGTCGTGGAACAGGGCCGCCCGGCGGGCCAGCTCCCGGTTACAGCCGACCTCGGCGGCGAGAATGCCGGCCAAAATCGCCACCTCCCGGGAGTGCTGCAAGACGTTCTGGCCGTAACTGGTACGAAAATAGAGCCGGCCCAGAGCGCGGATGGCTTCCTGCTTGATATTA
This sequence comes from Treponema sp., assembly GCA_031288815.1. Next base: position 3,127 of record JAITQR010000240.1, on the reverse strand, counting down.
TGGATCCCCAGATCAAAGAGGACTTTTTCGCCTTCTTCAAAGATCTTTTGGGATATATCCTTGGTTACCTTGGTTACGATTTCCTCGATTCGGGCGGGATGGATACGGCCGTCGGTGATAAGCCGCTCCAGGGATATCTTGGCGATTTCCCGGCGCACCGGATCGAAACAGGAAATGACCACCGCCTCGGGGGTGTCGTCAATGATAATATCCACCCCCGTAAGGGTTTCCAGGGTACGGATATTCCGGCCTTCCCGGCCGATGATCCGGCCTTTCATCTCGTCGTTGGGAAGGGTGACGGTGGAAACGGTTACGTCTCCGGTAACTTCCGTGGCGACCCGCTGTATGGTAGCCACCAGAATGTCACGGGCCTTTTTCTCCCCCGCCAGATTCGCTTCCTGCTCGATCTTGTTGACCAGCGACTGAGCGTCGTGTTTGGCCTCGTTTTCCAGGCTTTGAATGATAAGAGCCTTGGCCTGTTCCGTACTGAGGCCGGAAATGCGCTCCAGTTCCGCCCGGTACCGCTCTTCCTCGCGGCTTAAAGCGTCTTCCCGCTCTTCACAGGCCCGTTCCTTATCCGCCAGAGTCTGTTCCGTCCGCTCAATTTGAGCGGTTTTTTTATCTATCGTCTCTTCTTTCTGCAATACCCGGCGTTCATATCGCTGTAATTCAGCCCTTCGTTCCCGGGTTTCCCTTTCCTGCTGGTTTCTTTCGCGGATAACTTGTTCTTTTGCCTCAAGAAGAATCTCCTTCTTTTTGGCTTCAGCCTCTTTTATCGCATCCTGTTTTATACGCTCGGCGCTTTGCTCCGATGCCGTAAGTTGAAATCTGGCATACAGCCATCTTATAATCCAGCCTAAGGTTAACCCGGCAAGAGGGAGGATTATCCAAAAAAACCACTCCATCTCTCTACCCCTTACCGTTTTAATCAAAAATATGGCCTACCATATCCCAAAACAAGGAGGACTGTCAATGCCCCGGCCGGGGACTTCCCAGGCAAGAGGGGGAATTTGCTTTATGAGGGGGCTTTTTCAGAGCCGGCCTCCTTTTAGAGGAGGCCTGAAGTTAAAAACCGCCGGTTAAAAGGATTCGGGTGGTTTGGCCGGCCCTAATCGCCGAGCCGGTGGGTCGCGGTGACCAGCGCGCCCAAAACCATGATATGGGCCGCCAGCGTCTTGAGCCAGCCGAGCAATTCCGGCTTGTCCTTAAGGGGCGCCGCGATGTCTATCAGGATGATAAACAGCAGCCAGACGATCAGAAACGCCAGGAGGATGGTATCGGTAAGGGGTATCCTGATCTGGAAAAGCTCCAGCAGCAGGAACAGGCCGGCGATAATGGCCAGGACGGAGAAAATGACGATCAGAATATTGGTAAAGTCGCCCCTGCCCAGCAGTTTCAACAGGACATCCTCAATCTCGCTATGGTATGTAAGCCGGCCGAATATCCGGCCGTTCCTCGTGACAAAACCCAGGATCCCGTCCGTCAGGAGGTAGACGGCGACGGCGATATGGGTCAAATAAACCCCGAGACCTCGTTTCATAAAAATCGCTCCTCAAACCAGAAAGTACGGAAGGCAAAACTTCCCTTTTTATAAGAGTATCGTGGCATATCCATGCGTTGCAAGGAAAAAAGCCAAAAATATCAAACCTGAGGGTTTGAAACCGTCCGGTTTTGGGTTGTCTGGTATCACACAACTTAAGTCCCTATAATGGCGAAATGGAAATCAAAAACGACCTCTCCCAGGGCAAGGTGCTGAGCAAGCTGGTGCTTTTTGCCCTGCCCTTCCTTGCATCGAATATCGTCCAATCCATGTACAACGTGGCGGATATGCTTATCGTGGGGAATTTCAGCGGAACCGAGAGTATGTCGGGGGTGAATATCGGCGGGCAGGTGACCTTTATCCTCACTAACACGGTAATCGGGCTCTGCATGGGAGGGACGGTGCTTATCGGCCAGTACATCGGCGCGGGAAACCAGGTGGCCTTGAAACGGGTTACCGCTACCCTGATTACCCTGCTGGTACTGATCGCCGGGGTAATCACCGTGCTTATCCTGATCCTCAAGGGGCCTATCCTCAGACTTATCCGAACCCCTCCCGAATCCTACGTGGAAAGCGATCGGTACCTTACGGTTACGGTAAGCGGGATTATCTTTATCTTCGGTTATAACGCCTTCGCGGGGATCCTGCGGGGTATGGGGAATTCAAAACATCCCTTTTACTTTGTTATGGCCGCCTGTTTTACCAATATCATCCTGGATCTGATCTTTGTGGCGGTCTTCCACTGGGACGCTTTTGGGGCGGCCCTGGCCACGGTGATCTCCCAGGCCCTCTGCGTGGCTCTCTGCGTCATCTACATGGTACGGAACAATTTTCAGTTTGACTTCAGGCTCCGATCCTTCCGCATCTACGGCGACCAGCTGGCCCTGATTTTTAAGGTGGGGCTGCCCACCTGTATCCAGAACAGCGTAACCAGTATTTCTTTTATGTTTATCACCACTATTATAAACATCGTGGGCGGGGTAAGCGCGTCGGCGGCGGTAGGGGCGGCGGGGAAGTTCAACAGTTTCGCCTTTATGCCTACCCAGGCCCTGAGCGCCTCCATAAGCGCCATGAGCGCCCAGAACTTCGGGGCCAACCGGATAGACCGGGCGGTACAGGCATGCCGGATCGGCACCCTCTTTTCGGTGATTGTAACCTGGACTTTTTTCGTGGTGGTACAGCTTTTTCCGGATCGCATCCTTGGTCTTTTCGGCGGCGATCCCCGGATGATCCGGGACGGGGTTACCTACCTGCGTTCCTTCGCCTGGGACTTTATGATTATCCCCTTCGTGTTCTGTATCAACGGCTTTTTGATCGGCGGAGGCCATACCCTCTTTACCATGATTAACAGTATGCTTTCCGCGGTTATCCTGCGGGTTCCGGTGTGCTACTTTTTCGGCATTACCCTGGGCTGGGGACTCAGGGGGGTGGGGCTGGGCGCGCCGGCGGCCAGCGCCGGGGTACTCCTGGTGATTGTCGTGTATCTCTGCACCGGCAAGTGGAGGTACAACGCGATTGGCCGGATTCACAAACGGTAATACCGGCGGAATACCCCCCAACCTTGCGGCCGCGCTTCTCCGCGTTCCG
>JAITQR010000195.1 GCA_031288815.1 Treponema sp. | reverse complement strand
CAGCCTGATATTTTGTATATCGGGGGATTGAGTAGAGCTTTACGGGTATCTGATATGACAAATCAAGCAAGTTTACTCTGTTCTCCGCATAACGCAACGTTCGGCATGCTTCAAGTTTTCAGTATTCATATGAATGCGGCGATTCCTAACCCTCACCCCTTTCTTGAATTCTCAATTGATCAGGATGTTCTGGATCCTTTCACTAAGGATTTTTTTATCCCCCAAGTGGAAGTTGATGATGGAAAGGTAAGGGTTCCCGAAGATCCCGGCTGGGGTATTTCCATAAACAACGATTGGCTTGAAGGTTCTGTTTATACATTATCGGAAATAAACTCATAAATATCGATAGTACCGGCGATGGCGATCTTGCCTATTATGCCGGGGTTCCTATGCTCAAAGGTAGGGAGAACGATGGGTTATTCATGCCGGCTACTATCGGGTTTGTTATCGCTAATGTGGACGAGGATAAATTTTTTGCCGCTCTGAAAAACGGTGGATACAAAAAATATACCGATGCCATCAAGGCGAAAGCCGCAGAAGGATACGCCAGTTCTATGTTTTATTCTTTTGACAAGACCACTGTTCCCGGTGTGGTCTCGGTCAATAACGGGGGACAGAAAGATATTGGCATTATCGACTGTACAAATCTTGAACATGTCTATATAGCTCAGCGTAGCGGTCTGCAGGTCGCTATCGATTTTGTGCGTATCGTGAGAGATCTCAAAATTCCCGGTCTGGAAAACTGCTGCCTTGTTAGAACGGGACAAGATCTGGGCATTCGGGAAACCCGGCGGATAGAAGGAGAATATGTTCTTACCCTGGAGGATTCGCAACAGGGAAAGCATTTTGACGATGTGGTCGCAAAACGTTACGGTACCATCGATCCGGGGGGACTTAGCGAGGACAAGAATTACCATGGCACTATTGTAGACGGCCATGAATATCCCTACCGTTGCATGCTTCCCAAAAAGGCGGATCCTTTACTGGTTGCGGGACGCTGTGCGTCCCTTAGCCATCTGGGTCTTACGGTCTGCAAGAGTATGGGCAATATGATGGGAATAGGTCAGGCGGCGGGTGTAGCGGCCGCCCTCTGCGCAAAGGAAGGCTGTGTTCCCCGGAAGCTAGATGTACAAAAAATTCAGCAACGTTTGCGGGAGATGAAGGTTCCGCTTTAAACAGCTGTACTGGGGGCGGATTTTCTAAAAGCCGAATTCCATCTGCCCCCCGGAAAGGTCCGGTTTATGGCCCGGAGTTTTCCGGAAAAAGTCCTCCATGTCCCAGCCCGCGGCGTCGGCTATGGACTTGGCCACCGGAAGGAGCTGGGTAGCGGCATAGTGGCCGTAGTCCAGCGGGCCGTGGGGGAGGGAAGACGGCTCGGCCCCGCTGAGGGTCCAGACGTATTCAACCGTACCCCGCCGTCCCTTCCAGCCCAGGGCCCGGGCGGCCTTTACCTGGGGCGGGGTGGAAGCGGTGTATTCCTCCGGGGGACGGGAGAGCCGCTTCCGGTACACCAGTTCGCCGTCCAGCTTCCCCGCCCGCAGTTCCTCCAGGCTTTCTTCCACCCGGCGGCGGAACGCGGCTTCCCCGGCGCCGGAAAAAACCAGTTCCAATAGTTCAAGCTGTACCCGCCGGGCCAGAGGGGTGGAATCGCTCCGTACCGCCTCCATGCCCTTTACCTCCACCGTTTCCCTCCCGTCAGGGTGGATAAGGTAGCCGCCGTAGCCCTTCGCCCTGCCCCGGGGCCTTGATCCGCCGTCAGGGCCGGCTCCGCCCGGAGCCGCCCCGGCGTAAACCCTCCCGCTCCGGGAACCGCCGTTCCGCAGAACCCCGGCGTGAAGGGGGGCGAAATCCTCCTCGCCTTCCCCGGCCCCTTCCGGGGAAGAATCCCCGGCTTCCTCCCCTTCCAGGGAAAAGACGTTCCGCAGGGCGGGGATAAAAAAACGGCGGTAGGCCTTCTCAAAGCGGAGTTCGATAAAAGACTCAAGGCCGTATTCCTCCCGGATTCTCTCCGCCAGGTAGCGGTTGAGTTCCCGGGCCAGTTCCCCGCAGAGCTCCCCGAAGCCGCCGTAATCCGCCCCGTCGTCCAGGCCGCTCTCCACAAAGAGGGAATCGGTGTCCCCGTAGATCACCCGGCGGCCCCGGGCATTAAACCAGTCCCGGGAGGCAAGGAGCCATTTCCGTGCGAAGGAGGTGACGGCCCCCGCCAGTTCCGTGCGGGCGTAACGGCAGGAAGGGGTACCCAGGACGCCGTAAAAGCTGTTCATCAGGATCTTGTATACCTGGGCGGCCATCTGGTCTCCCCGGTCTATGGCCTCCCGCCGGGCGGCGAAGTATTCGGCGATAAGGCCGGGGAGCAGTCCGGGAAGGCGGGAGAAGGCCGCCCCGTTGGGGGCCAGGATGGGGCCCCTTTCGGCGGCGGAAGCGGCCCCCGGATCGGCGGGCCGGTCCGGCCGGGCGTGGGCCAGGGGATCGATGTTAAAGGTGAGCATCACCGTCGGGTAGAGGCTGCGGAAATCGAACACGGCGATATTGTCGAAAAAACCCGGCTGGGGTTCCAGTACGGTTCCCCCGGCGGCCCCGGACACCTTGCGGCGGGGATCGTCCGGAGGCGGCGCGATGCCCCGCCGGCGCAGTTCCATGCCGTAGATCCGCTCAAAACTCGCCACGCTGGTCCAGGCCTTGTCCAGGCTTACCCCGGTAAGGCAGGCCCGTTCCACGGTAAGCCGGAAAAGACCCGTGGCGGCGAGGATCCGCAGAACCAGCTCGGCGTCCCGGTAGCAGTAAGCCCCGAATTCCCCGGGGCTCCGGGCGTAGAGGGCCTCAAGCTCGGCGATTTTATCCTCCCCGGAGGAAGCCACCAGCTTGCCCTCCCCCAGTATCCGCCGGGAGACCGATTCCAGGGAGTAGCTCCGGTACCCCTCTTCCTCTATGCCGGTAAGGATACCCTGCCCGCCGGCCCGGACTACCCTGAGGGCGTCCAGAACCTGCCGGCCCGG
>JAITQR010000116.1 GCA_031288815.1 Treponema sp. | reverse complement strand
CGTGCAGTACCTCTTACCACTCGCTTATTCCCTGATATTCAAGCGGTTACAGGTAATCACTTTGTCATGCAAGCTCGTCCGCCCTGTACTGCCTTGTATACGATTTCTGTTCATCGGTTCAGGACTTTGCCTTCGGCTTCCACCTCGCGATGGACACCCTTGCCGTTTAGCTAACGCTTCCTACTACCAAGCGCGTAGCGGACTTTCACCGCCAAGTTACCACCCATGCCGCGCACTTAAACTATATGATTATTCATTTTTGTCAAGCTAAAAGCATAATAAATTCGCCAAGGGTTAACTTATGAATGAACAAAAATTACGCGATATTCTAGGCAAAAATTTACGCAAACATAGAAATTATAACAAACTTTCTCAGGCAGAATTGGCGGAAAAACTTGATATTTCAATTCCCTTCCTGTGTGATATTGAGAATGGGAAAAAATGGGTTTCACCAAAAACTTTACTAAAAATGGCGGATACTTTTGGTATCGAGGCGTTTGAACTTTTAAGACCAGAAATTCTATTCCTGATGATTCAATAAGTATAGTTAGTAAATTTACTGATGATATTTATAATATGTTTAAACTGAGTTTAGATAATCTTCATGATAATTATATTTCAAAATTATCAAAAAAAACCAACAACCCCGCCCTGAAGGGCGAGGCATGTCGTTCTCCCGTGGTGGTTAGATTTTTACTAAAAACCCCGACCGCGTTAGTTTTCCGCGCTCTCCCCTTTGCCGGCCTTCGCGATCCCCGGAAACGTCAGGGCCGGATCGTGGAACGGAATATTTATCCGGAAGTGCGGGGCGGTCATATCAATTCCCGCCTCGTGGAAGCCGTTCTGTATATTCTGGTACAGCTCCGAGTAGATCCTCGGCACCAGATCCACTTCCTTGGTGTAACAGTTTATCTGGTAGTTGGCGTAAAAATCGTCCATCGCCGTCTGAAGCACGAAAGGCTTGGGAACCTTCAGCACATGGGAAGTGGCCAGGGCGGCTTTGATAAGGATATCGTGAACCGTCTGCCAGGGAGTCCCGTAACCGAAAGTAATAGTGGCGTTAAGGATCAGCCCCTCCTCGTCCTCGTCGGAGGACGTGTGATAGTTTACCACGCTGGAGCTGAGGATCATCATATTGGGGAAGGTAACATATTCGTTCTTGTGGGTTTTAAGCCGGATAACCATCAGGGTTTTTTCCACCACAAAGCCGGTTACATCGTTAATTTTAATGCGGTCACCGATTTTAAACGGCCGCATATAGGTTATCACCAGTCCCGCCACCAGGTTTCCGATAGCCGTGCTGGATCCCAGGGAGAAGATGACGCCCACCAGAACCGACACCCCCTGGAAGATCTTGGAATCCGATCCCGGCAGGTACGGGTAGATAATCGCCACGGTAAAGGCATAGAGCAGCACCCGCAGGATGTTGAAAGTGGGGGCCGCCCAATCGGAATAGAAACCGGGAATTATCAGTTTTTCTTTTTCCACCTGGAGGGCGAGGAATTTCAGCGCCCGCAGCGCGTAGCGGGTTACCAAAAGAATGACCGCGATGGTGAACAGTTTCGGGATATAGCTGATGGCGCCCAGCAGAATATTCTTGAAAGGGGTAAGGATGTAGCCGAACAGGGTGGACGCCAGATCCTGGGTGTCGGGAAAGAGGCTAAACACAATCGGCACGGTAATGATCAGCTGGGTGGCCGTAAAAATGTATTTGAAAATATTTATGCCGAAAAGGATAAGGTTGATGATCTGCTTGGCCGAGAGAAGCTTGAGTTTTTTGATGGTCAGGGGCTTAATCCGCGTCCCCAGGTACGACGCCGCCTTCTGGGCGATGATCTTGAACAGATGCCGCCAGAAAATCCATATTAGAAAAGCCTGAAGGACGATGATCCCCAGGGCCGTTACCAGGCGTTTAAGGAAACTGCCGATAGTCTCCTTGTTGCCGGCGGCTTCCTTGATAATACCCAGAGCCGCTTCGGCAATCATGTTTTCGGAGCCAAACCCTTTTTTCGTGTCCACTTCCGCTTCCTGCGTCGCGACGGCGGAAGGAACGGGAACCGTAAGGCCGGGAGCCTCCGACTGTTCCCGGATTTGAACCGCCTCCCCCGCTTCCTCCTGGGCCCCCGCCGGGACCACAAAGGCGAAAAAAGCCAAAAAAAACAGTAATATTAATCTCCAGCGCATATTCCACCTACCTTGTTTTACCTGCCAGGCTGCCGGGCTGTTTCTAAAGGCAGCTTGCTATCGCCCCCTCCAGCGCGTCAAGCTGGGGTTCAATAACCGCCACCGGTTCTACCGGCTTTTGCAGCTTCGCGAACCGGGGAGGCATGGCTATTTCCTGTCCGGTCGCCTTAGCCACCAGCGCCGCCTGCTTTACCGGATGTCCCGTGGCCAGCACCACCGTATGCACATGCCCGCTGAAATCCCCGGAGGCTCGCAGCCGCTCCGCCGCGGCTAAGGCCACCGCGCTGTGGGGATCAAGCAGGATACCGTATCTTTTCCAGGCTTCCACCATGGTTTTTAGGGTCGTTTCGTCGTCTATGGAATCCGGATAGACCATGTTCCGCATCACCGCCGGCGCCTCCTCGTAAAAGGAGGTAAGCCGCTCATAATTACTGGGCATACTCACATCCAGAGAAGGCGAATTGGTGGCCACCGGGGGCCGGGGAGTAAAGCCTTTGCCCCGGATAAAGTCCCCGAATGAATCGTTCGCGTTCATGGCGGCGATAAAACCGTTTACCGGCATACCGAATTTCCAGGCGTAGAGCCCGGCGATGAGATTGCCGAAGTTCCCCGAGGGAACGCTGAATACCAGATCCCCGCGCAGGTATTTTTTTAATTTTACAAAGGCGTAGAGGTAATAAAAACTTTGGGGCAAAAGCCGCCCCGGATTGATCGCGTTGGCGCTGGTCAGCCCGTAACGCCCGGCGAAGGGCCGATCCATAATGGCCTCCGCGATAAGCCGCTGGCACTCGTCGAAAGTCCCCTTTACCTGTATGGGGAGGATATTCCCCCCGTTGGGAACAAAATCGGCGCTTTCCAGCCCCCGGATAACCCCCTTCGGGTAGAGAATCACCGCGGTTATCCCCTGGCGCTGTTTGAAGGAGTGGGCCAGACTGACCCCCATGTCCCCCTGGCTGGCCGAAAGGATCATGGCGGGCCCGGAATTTTTAAGCAGTTCCTCCAGGACAGCCGCCAGGAAGGCAATGCCGAAGTCTTTAAAAACCCCGGTGGGCCCGTTGTACAGGTTTAGAACCGAAAGATCCTCCTCCAGCCGCCGCAGTTCGGGCTCGAAATCGAAGGCGCTCCCGGCTACCCGGCTGGCCGAAAAGGGGTTGAGTTCCCCCTGCAGCAGGGCGGGGGCTACCGTGGCCGCCAGTTCCGGATAACTGGTTTCCTCCCCCATATACAGAAAAAACTGGCGCATATCCACCGTCTGGGCCGGCACATAGAGCCCCCCGTCCTCCGGCAGACAGCGTAAAACCGCTTCTTTAAACGAAACATTAAGATTACCGGACCTGGTGGACCGAAACTGCATGAATTTCCCCAAATTTTTAAAAAAGCTCGAAACCTTTTCGGATCAACAAGCCCGCCCTGAAGGGCGGGGTATGCTGTTCTCCCGCGGTGGTTAGACTCAGGGTTTAATACCTTAAGAACGCCCTAAAGCTCCCCCGCGCAAGCGGGCTCTTGGGTATTAAACCCTCCGCTACGGATAAAAAACGATAATGAACCGGAAAACCCGAAATTTATCATATCTCCGGTATACATAGCATACTTTTTCCCCTCTGACAATAGAGCCTTTTCAAGCCATCCCGGTTAATGAGTTTTCAAGGAAGTCGCGGACCTACGGTCCGAGTCCATAATGCGTCTACATTATGGACAGAGTCTAATGAGAAGCCCGGGAAAGCCGGTCGTTTATCGCCTCGCCCAGGCCGCCCGGCGGGGCGCGCTGGGCCAGGATGCGGCGGGCGCCTGAGCGGTCAAGGTCGTGGAGAGCGGCAAAAAGGTTCGCGGCGGCTTCGACGGCCCCGCCTGTTTCGGAGAGTACCCGGAGACGGCTCCCAGGCAGGGGCGCGGCCTTCCGGCGGGAGGGCGCGGAGAACCAGGCTTCAAGCCAGGCGTCACGGGTAGGGCCATCAAAGAAGAGCCGGGCCTCCTCTTCCCCCCAGGGCAGGGCAAGGATCTCCTCCCGGCTGTGGAGGCTCAGGGGGCTGCGGGGCGCGTAGTGGCTTTTGAGGGTTCCCGGGGAACTCAGCCCCGGTACATCCGGTACCTCTGTCCGGCCTCGTTCCGCCGTTTTTTCCCCGGCCTCCGGACTCTC
>JAITQR010000037.1 GCA_031288815.1 Treponema sp. | reverse complement strand
GCCAGGAAGATGTAGCAGGCGGAAAAGATGACGCAGATCAGGGCGTGCCCGTGCCGAACCGAATCAAACACCCTCCACTGAAGCAGGGCCCCCAGGGCGGGGGTTCCCAAAAGCAGGGCTAAATCGAGACCCCGGACATTTTTCTTGGAAAAACTATGGATTCCCAGGAAGGTGAAGATGGCGATGTAGCCCAGGAAAAAAGGCTCGGCCTGCCAGAACAGGCCGGGGTGGTAATAAACGGCGGCCCAGTAATTGGCAAGGAGGAAGGTGCAGAGGAAAGCCAGGAGGTTGATCCCTTTCCAGTACCGGAACAGGCCGATCCCCAGGATCCCCAGGTTGAGGATCCCGTAATAGGCGAAAAGAAAGACATGATTCCCCCCGCCCGCGGCCAGGAGCAGGGGGGCGGCAAAACCCCCGAGAAAACCCAGCAGGGCCAGGGCCTGGGAACCCTGAAAGAGGGCGAGGATCAGGGCCGGGGGAATGAGGAGGCTCATCAGGATAAGGCTTACCGGCGGGGGAAAATAGGGGGTCAGCCTATGGGCGGCGAAAATGGAGAGGTAGAGGACGCCGATACCGCCGCCCTGGAGCAGGAGGAAATAAACCGGCCGTTTTTTTCTGAAACACCAGCCCAGGACCAGCATCAGCGCGCCGGAAAGAGCCGACCCGGCTATCCCCATTTCAACGGTGAAAAAGCCCCGGCTGGCCAGATAGGTTATCAGGGTGGCGAAGCCCGTCAGGAGAAGGATGATCCCCCCGGCGGCCCAGATGTTCCCGCCCCGGATAAAAGCCGCCAGTGAATATCCCGGCGCCGCGTCCCCCGGCGCGGACGGGTCCGCCGCCGGCCTTTCCGTCACGATATTTTCCGCCGGGGCGACGCTTTCCACCTCGATACTTTCCGCCACCGGGGTTTCGGACGCCGCGCCCGCCTCCACCGGTTCCGGTTCTTCCGGTTCCGGGAAGGGAGGCGTCCCGGCTTCCGCCGGCCCCATTGGTTCCGTCAATTCCGTCGGGGGCAAGGCTTCCCCGGCGCTTTCCGCGATCCCGGCGGCCAGGGGCTTTCCGGCGGCTTCCAGAAGGGCGACGCGCCTTCCGTATTCCCGGAGAAGCTTCTCCTGGCGGGATGTCCTCACTAAAAGAAACAGAACGCCGAATACGGCAAAGAGGAACGCGGCGATAACGAGGAAGACTACCCCTTCCATGATTTTACCAACCATAGCCCAAAAAGATTTTTATGAGAAGCTTGCGTTCCGGGATAAGAACCGCGCCGGGGATTGAAGGCCCTGCCGGATAATCGGGATTTTTGCGTCCCATGGCCCAAAAATACAAGGCAACAGGCCGCCGGGGATTCCGGAAGGATAGTATTTTGGGAATCCATCCTGTCTGATTTATTGTACTTCCTGGAGGCCTCGGACGCCCTGATTTTTCTGGGTAATCGTAATTCCTTATATTATAATGAATTAGCGTGAATAAATTCTAAAGGGATAAAGAAGGAAACTTGGTACGGAATTTGCTAGATCCAGGCATGGATCAAGTTATTCAAAAAAGTATTTCCTCCCAGGGCCGGGGCAGTCTTACAATCTCCGGCCCTAAATTTGACATGGGGGATCTTAAAACAGAGCTTATCAGAAAATCAATACACTTTTTAATCGCCCTGAGCCCGCTGATGGCGGCCTTGAGCCGTCCCGCCACGGTTCTGATTCTGGCGGCGGGAACCCTGGGTTACGCCTGGATGGAAAGCCTCCGCCTCGCGGGGATCCAGGTTCCCTTTGTTTCCTCCGTCACCAGCATGGCTTCCCGGGAGCGGGACAGGGGCCGCTTTGTTATGGGCCCGGTAACCCTGGGCCTGGGGGCCCTTCTCGCCCTGCTTCTCTATCCCTCCCCGGCGGCTTCCATAGCCATTTACGCCCTGGCCTTCGGCGATGGTTTCGCCAGCCTTGTGGGCAGGTTTTTCGGCCGCCTCAGGCCCTCTGTCCTCTGCGGAAAGAGCGTTGAAGGTTCCCTGGCCTGCTTCGCCGCGGTACTGGTATCCGCCCTGGGGGTCTCCGGGGATTTCCGCGTCGCCCTGGTGGCGGCCTTTACCGCCACGGTGGTGGAAGCCCTGCCCCTGGAAGATTACGACAACCTTGCCCTGCCGGTAACGGTCGGCATGGCGGTCTCCCTGGCGCTTCTCTAAACATAAGCCGGCGGCCTTATCAAACCGCCGGACTCCGAAAAAGCCGCTTCAACCTTATAGCCAGAGATATACCTTGTGCAGCCTGGTACAGATGAACCAGGTTCCCGTGGCGAGAAGGAGCATCCCCAGGGCCACGCTAAACCAGGTATCGGCGGAAAGGAACAGGTTCCGCCCAAGGAACGCCAGAAAGGAGCCGATGCCGATGGCAACGTATTCGGCGGCGCCCCTGGACCAGGCGGAGATAAAAAAGCTAATCACGGTAATAAGGAGTATCCCTATTTCCACCATGCGGAACATTAAGGTGTAGCCGTTGATCATGTTGTAGCTCGAATCCCAGGTAAGGACATCAATCGGAACCCTCAGGGCGATCATCAGCGTGATGATCGCGATGATAAAGACGATGTTCCGCTCTTTCTGCTGTTCAAGCCCCGCCGCGTAGACGCTGGCGGCAAAGAGGGAAAAAAGCCCGAAAAAACGGCCGAAGAGCAGTATCCGGGAAGATATCAGAAGGTACAGGGCGGGGATCACCTGGACTTCTTGCAGGAGGGTGACGATCCGCATCCCCTCGACGGAAAAGGAAAGCGCGAAAAGGGTGACAAAGAGGATCTCCGGCGCCTGGGTTTTTTCAAAAAAGTAGTAGATAAGGATAAGGGAAACCAGGGCATAGGCGGCCGCGCCGGCCAGCGCGGCAAAGGGGGCGTAGGGATCCGCCCCCAGAAAGTGCTGGAAAAAATCCGGCGCCCGCCGGGAGGCTTCTCCGGCGATAGCGGGACAGGCCGGGATGACCCTTAAGGCCATCATGGCGGTAAAGACAAAAGCCGCCCCCGCAAGGAGAATTTCTACCCTGAAGAAGATGTTCCTGCCCGATAGCGTCATGTTTACCAAGCATAGTCATTGACCGGGTTTTTCTCAAGACTGAAGCTCAGCTTCCGATATTGTATGAAGGAGATACCAATGTTGTCGAAAAAGATCTTCTTTTTGACCGCCGGGATCCTTTGCTTGAGTGGTTTTGCCCTTTGGGGCGGGGATACCGCGTCTTTTGTGGATCTTGGCTTTTCTTCCGATGGCGGAACTTATATGTTTGCCCAGTACGGAGTGCGGTCCGGGACTTTAACGCCTTGGGCGGATGTGTTTGTCGTTGACGTGGCGAAGAACGAATTTGTTTCAGGGGGTAAGATTTCCTATTCCCATGACAGGCCGGTATCCGCGGGAACCGACGGTTCCGGGGCCTTTTACCGGCTTATTTCCAGAAATACCGCCATCGCGGACCGGCATGGGATAAATTTCCTCCGTCAGGGCATTCCCCTGTACATCGCCCTGGATACCGACAGCGGTTCCCCCCAGGGAGAAAGCATCGAATTCCGGAATTTCGAGCGGAGTCTGTCCTACAAAGCCCGGCTGGTTCCCAGTACCGAAGGTTCCGGAAGCGGCCTAAAGTCCTCGTTTTACATCAGCCTGGAAGAAATCAACGCTTCCGGGAGACGAAAAACCTATACCGTGGGAAACCCCGGGATAAAACGGCCCCTTATCGTGACTTACAAGATGAAAAAAGTCATCGTCGCCCCCGAAGGGAATTCAATAATCTTTGTCATTGAAATGAGGAAACAGGTTTCAGGCGGCTACGAGACCCGCTACATGGTGGAAACCATGCGCTGGTAGAGCCTCGCGAAGGCCCTTCACGGGACCCGGTAAGGGCGAAATACCTGGGTCACTATCTTCCCGTCCTCGAACAGATACCTCAGATACAGCCGATCCTCAAGCTTGAGCCGCTCCCAGAGCCCGTCTTTTTGCAGTTCCATGGCCATTTCGATAGCGGCTTGCCGGTCCAGGGCTTCCCTTCGCTGGGCGAAAAGGTAGCTCCCCGCGGGAAGTTCCAGACCGCCGGCCGGTTCCGCCGATCCGGCCGCGGAACGCCCCGCTGCTAAAAGGGGGCCCAGGAAACGGGCGGGATCGGGTTCAATACTCCGCCCCTGAACAGCGTCCAGGGTGAAACAAAAGAGCCGTTCCTCTGTCCCCGCCGCGACAGGCCGCCAGGGAACAAGGCTCCGATCCTCCCGGTAAAAAAGGGAAGCCCGAAGTTCCAGCCTGATGGTCTCTGCCTCGCTCATGATAAAGGAATAGCAAAAAATTCAATTTTTTCCAATTTGATTAAACCGCCGCGCGTCCCGGCGCCCTATATAGGGCTGAGAAACTTGAAAATGGAAGCCCCGCCGTCTTCCGGTCCGGGGCCGCCAAAATTGGGGAGGTTCTTCATGGATAAATTTGCGGTATTCGAAAGCAAAACAACGCCGCCAGGCGCCATCGCGCCTTTCGCGGGCCCGATCGTTTTCCATCCGGTCATTCGCCGCCCGCCCGTCCTCCGGGCCCTGGCAGTCTTTTTGCTCTGCCTCCTATCTACCTGTTCCACCGGGGAATTGGTCGAGGAGATCCTTGGCTCCAGTTCGGAAGCCCCGGTTTTCCTGGCCTACCAGCCTCTCTCCAACCGGGAGATCAACTTTCGGTTTTCCCTGCCCGTGCGGGTCAAATCCCTCAACCTTGAGCCCTTCCTGCCTGTCGAGTCCTTAAGCGAAGGTACCGATGTAAAGCTTATCCTGGGGGAAAACCCCGCCGGGGGGGAACGGTTTATCGCGGATATCCTGGTGGAAGACCATGCCGGGAATACCCTGAACGTGCTGATCCCCTTCCGTACCAGGAACGAGCGGGTTCCCCGGCTTCTTATCAACGAACTGCGGACGGAGTATTCCAAACCCAGGACCGAATTCGTGGAACTCAAAGCCCTGGAAGAGGGAAGCCTGGGCGCCCTGCGTCTCTATATCGCCGGGAACACCAAGGATCCCCTGGTGTTTGAGTTCCCTCCCGTGGAAGTCGCCGCGGATGAGTACATCCTTCTTCATCTGCGGACCCTGGATTCGGATACGGGGGCGGTGAATGAAACCGGGCCGGATCTGGACCTTTCCAAGGGCAACGAGGCCCATGACAAGGCCAGGGATTTCTGGGTACCGGGCTCCGCCAAGCTGCTTCACCCTACCGACGTGGTTTACCTGACGGATCAGGATGATACGATCATCGACGCGGTGATACTGAGCGAGGCTCCCGATTCCTGGTGGTCAAAAGAGGAGTTTGTCCAGGCCGCGGATATGCTTTACCGGCAGGAGGCCTGGCTCTCCGAGGACGGGAAAATAGCCGGCCCTCAGGACGCGGTAATTACCGGGAAGACCACCCCGACCCGCAGCATTTGCCGGGAAGAAAGCGTTTCGGACGGCAACGACGCCGGAGACTGGTACATTACCGCTAATTCCAGCGCCACGCCGGGAGGGCCGAATAATCCCAAACGCTACGAAGGCTAAATTTCCAGGAGAAAATATTTACCGCCCCGGCCATCCGGCCGGCCCGCGAGGGAACAGGGAGGGCCGGATTTCCTCAGCCTGTCCTTCCGGCCGGCAACAGGCCGCCCCCGCGTCTTGTCTACACCAGATCTTTGAAGAGCCCCTCAATGTCCTGTTTGGAGGCCGCGCCTACCTTCTGCTGGACCGGGCTGCCGTCTTTGTAGACCATAAGGGTGGGGATGGATACGATGCCATGCCTGTCCGAAAGCGCCGTTTCCTGGTCCACGTTGATCTTGCCAACTTTGATCCGGTCTTCGTACTCCGCCGCGAGCTGATCGATAACAGGGCCGATCATCCTGCAGGGACCGCACCACTCGGCCCAGAAATCTATTAACACCGGAATCCGGGAGTTAAGAACCTCGGACTCGAAATTTTCGCTGGTTATGGTTATGCCTTTACTCATAATCCAACTATAACCGGCGCCGGGGTTTCGGGCAATATCACGGCTATCCGACTTGTACCAAAGCCGCTTCGATAATACACTGAGTTCCCATGAATTTTGTCGAGTTATTGGCCCCCGCCGGTTCCCCCGAGGCCCTGGACGCCGCGGCCGGGGAAGGGGCGGACGCGGTCTACCTGGGGCTCAGAAGCTTCAACGCCAGAATGCGGAGCGCCAATTTCAGCTATTCCCAGTTCGAAGGGGCCCTGAAAACCCTGCGCCGGATGGGCCGGAAGTTATATGTTACGGTGAATACGGTCTTTGAGCAGCGCGAGGCGGATCGGATGTACCAGTTGCTCAAATACCTCGCCGCCCTGGGGCCGGACGGGCTTATCGTGCAGGACTTCGGGGTCGCCGCCATGGTCCGGGATTGTTTTCCCTCCCTCAAACTCCACGCCTCAACCCAGATGAACATCGCCTCCGCCAGGGGAGCTAACGCCCTTTCCCGTTACGGCTTCTCCCGGGTGGTTCTGGCCCGGGAGCTTTCCCTGGCGGAACTGCGGGCTTGCCGGGCCAATACCAACATGGAGCTTGAGGTATTTGTACACGGGGCTCTCTGTGTCAGCGCCTCCGGGCTCTGCCTTTTTTCCAGTTATCTGGGGGGGAAATCCGCCAACCGGGGGCTTTGTACCCAGGCCTGCCGCCGCTATTACCGCCCGGACGGCATGAGGGAGGACTCGCCCCTGAGCGCCCCTCTCTCCGGCGGAAAGGAAGGTTACTACTTCAGCCCCCATGACCTCCAACTGCTTGTCCGGATTCCGGAACTGGCCGAGGCGGGGATAAATTCCTTCAAAATAGAGGGACGGATGAAGAGCGCCGAATACGTGGGGACGGTGGTATCCGCCTACCGCCTGGTCCTGGACGCCCTGGCCGAAGAGGAGAATGGGGAAAGGCTCAGGGAAACGATTGACCGGGCCCTGGAGATACTGCGGAACGACTTTGCCCGGTCAAAGACGGAGTTTTACTACCGGGCGGGTATGGACGACAGGGACGAAACCCTGTCCTCCCCGGAGGGCCCTTCGCCGGAACCGGATCGCCGCCCGTCGGGGACGGACGGGGGGAAAGCGGCCCCGCTATGTCCCGACTGGCTTGAGCCCTCCAGGGACGGCGGAACCGGGATTTCCCTGGGAACCATCCTCAAGGTAAGGCGCGCCGGGGCGGGGCCTTTGGGGCTTATCGCCCCGAGGCAGATCCTTCCCCGGACGGGAGACTCGCTGCGTTTCCACCGGGCCGACGATTCGGAGCGGCGGTCCCACAAGCTCGTCGCCGTCGAGGCCGCCGATCCCGCCACCGGAACTTTCTCCGCAAGCCCCGCCGAAAAGTCCGGGAAGGGGGGAGCCGGCGGTTGCTGGATCTCCATTCCCGAAGGTTTCGGTCCCGGCGACGGGGTGTACCTGATCCAGACCAAGGCCATGTCGAAACGTTATCCCCCGGTGATTCCCCGGAATCTGGACGGCTTCCGGCGGAGCCCCGGCCGGGACAAGGCCCCGCCCCTGGAGCTCTCTTCCCGCGGGAAAGGGGCTCTCGGGGGACGGGGGAGGGAAAGGGAAACGGAGGCTTTTCCCGGCGGATTTTACGTCGCCGTGTCCCGGGTGGAGGATCTCTATATCCTGCAATCGGCCCGGCCACAGCGGGTGATCCTTGCCCTAACCGGGAAGAACGCCGCCCGGCTTTTGGGGAAGGGGGAAGCGCCCCTGCCCTTTAACAAGGGGGAGATCATCCTTTCCCTCGACCCTTTCTTTCCCCAGGGAGATGAAGAGGCTCTGGCGGAGGAAATCAAGGCCCTGATGGGGAAGGGGTACCGTCAGTTCATGGTGAATAACCCCGGCCACTTTTCCTTTTTCCGGGGAGACGCCCTCCGGCGCGATCCGGCGGATCAATCCCCGGCGGCGGTTCTTGCCGCGGGCCCTTACCTTTACGTGTTCAACCGCTGGGCCGCCTCCTTCGTTTCTTCCCTGGGAACGGAATACTTTGTCTCCCCCCTGGAGAACAACCGGCAAAACCTGGAGAAGACCCTGAGCCCCGGCCGCCGTTCCCTCTGTTTTGTCACCGTCTTTGCCTGGCCCGCCCTGTTCCGCGTCCGCGCCGATCTGGGCGGGATCTACGGTTTCAAGGGTTTTACCGACAGCCGGGGGGAGGAGTTCCGCCTGTCCAGCGGGAAGGAGGGCTCCGTGGTTTACCCCGAGCGCCCCTTCTCCATTGTGGACAAGATACCCTTTTTACGGGAGGCGGGTTTTAGCCGCTTCATACTGGATCTTTCCGGCCCGCCGCTTAAAAAAGCCGGGTACCGGAACCTGATGAAATCCGTACAAAACGCCGTCCCCCTGCCGGACACCAGCCGCTTTAACTGGAAAAACGGCTTCTACCAGGCGGAAGACAATCCTTAGGAACCGGGGCCTATGAGGCAAAGCCTCGCAGGTCCCCGGAGCAAACCGCTAAAATCCCGCTTCCTCGGGTACCGCGGCCATAAAGGACATTTCGGCCATTTCCGGGGGGAACCCCTCCACGGCCGCGGCGGCAAGAGCCTTGGCCGACGTATCCACATACGACGCCGGATCGTTTGTTTCCCGCTTAAACTCGGGGCGGAATTCCACATGCTCGGCCACGATGGTTACCCGGGAATGAGGCTTTCCATCCGTCCCGTTCCACCGATCCTGCTTAAGCCGGCCTACTACCCGCACACCCCGGCCTTTCCGGCCCTGGCCGTAGCAGTGATCGGCCAGTTTCGCCCATGTTTCCACGTCAAAGAACCCTACTTCCTTTTCCAATCCCGTGTCTTGCCTGAAGAAACGGTTGGAGGCCAGCGTAAAGGTACAGACCTGTGTTCCCTTTGTGGTGGAACGGAGAAGGGGATCCCGTACCAGGTTACCTTCGATAAGGATGGAGTTGAGGTTGTTCATATATGCCTCCCCGGGGACACGGCTTTCCGGGCAACGCCGGAGGCCGTGTCCCAAAAATCCGGCGGCCCATGGCCGCCGCGCACGGAATTCCGTGGTACTTATATAGGGCGTCAGGATGCGGGACGGTTTAATGAAAAGGGAAAAAATTAAATTTTCGAAGGCTGGTTCGGCAAAGGGGAATATTGCGCGCCCAGGCCATTTGGCCGGCGCGCGAGAGACAGGGCATGCGCGGTTCGGGCTAAATTTGGTTGTTCGGGGCTATGGGAAAGTTCTTATGCGGTTCCTTCCCCATTCTCCCGCCAAAGGCGCGGCCTCATGCGGAGCGACTTCTCTTACAACCCCTCCCGCCCGGTTTTATCCGTATCCGCCGGTTATAGCGGACAGTTCGCGGTCTATCGCGCTTACTCGTCCTTTTCTTCCACCCTGAAGGCTTCCGCGGCTTTGATCACGTCCTCGGCGATGCGGCCGGAGATGGGGGCGTAGTGGTCAAAGGCCACACCAAACGAGCCGGTGCCGCTGGTAATGGAACGCAGGTCGATGGAGTAGCGGAGCAGTTCCGCCTGGGGAACTTCCGCCCGGATCTCCGCGATGCCGCCGCCCACCTCGTCCTGGCCCAGGATCTTTCCCCGCTTGCCGGAAAGATCGCTCATTACATCCCCCAGGTATCTGTCTTCCACGAAGACCGTCAGGTTCATGACCGGCTCCAGCAGGGTAGGATTGGCCTGGCGCATGGCGTCCCGGAAGGCGTTCCGGGCGGCGAGCTTGAAGGAGAGTTCCGATGAGTCCACCGGGTGGTACTTGCCGTCCACCACCTTTACCTCCACGTCCACTACCGGGTACTGGGCCATGGTTCCCCGGGCCATCCCTTCCAACACCCCCTTTTCAACCCCGGGGATATAGTTCTTGGGGATAGCGCCGCCGAAGATGGCGTTGACAAATTGGTAGCTTTCGCCCCGGGGGAGGGGGTTTATCTCCAGCAGCACCTTGCCGTACTGGCCGTGGCCACCGGTCTGCTTCTTGTGGGTGTATTCGGCGGAAGCCTTTTTGGTGATAGTTTCCCGGTAAGCTACCCGGGGCACGTGGGTTTCCACCTCGATCTTCTGGTTCTGCCGGATCTTGTCCAGGAGTATATTGATCTGGAGTTCCCCCATTCCGGAGATTACCGCTTCCCTGGTTTCGGCGTTGAATTCGTAACGGAAAGTCCGGTCTTCTTCCGCCGCCCTCATCAGGAATTCCCCCAGCTTGTCCTCGTCCTTTTTTTGAAGGGCGTTTACCGCCACCGAATGGACCGGTTCGGGAAGCCGCAAATGGAGGAAGTTGAGGCTCCCGTCACCCTCGGTAACCGTGTCGTTGGTTTTAAAGGTCGTGGATTTGGCGGCGATCCCCACGTCTCCGGCGTAGAGTTCCTTTACCTCTTCCAGCTTCTTCCCCACGCAGGTGTAGAGTTTGCCGATCCGTTCCTTTTTGTTTTCCGAGACGTTAAATGTCTCGGCTTCGGCGGAGAGTTTCCCGGTAACTACCTTGATCCAGGAGAGCTTCCCGGAGAACTGGTCGTAGACCGTTTTAATCACCAAGGCGGAGAGGGGCTTCTCGCTGTCAATGGGAACCTCTCGCTGCTTCCCTTCCGCGCCCAGAGCGATATCTTTGGCCGTATTCGGCAGAGGGGCGATATCGGCGGCGAAGCTGAGGAAGGCCAGGAGGCCCGAATTCTTTAGCGCCGAACCACCGAAGACAGGGACATATTTGTGATCCGCCAGGGCTTCCACAAGACCCGCGTGCATTTCCTCCGCGTCCAGGGAGCCCTTGTCGATGTAATGCTCCATCAGGGTGTCGTCCCCGTCCGCGGCGGCTTCGATAAGCTTTTCCCTGGCGGCCGCTACGGCGTCTTTGTATTCGGCGGGTATCTCCCCCTCCTTCTCCAGAGCCGATCCGTCCCCCTGGATGAACCAGGCTTTTTCGTTGAGTACGTCGATAATACCCCTGTAATCCGATCCCTTCCCCATGGGCAGGGTGAAAGGCGTTGGATCTACCTTGAACTTGTCTTTTATATCATCCAGGATCTTTTGAAAATCGGCCCGTTCATCGTCAAGCTTGGTTACGAAGAAGCCCCGGGGTTTTTCGCGGCCCTCCAGGTTACGCCAAAGCTTAATCGTTTCAATCTGTACCCCTACCCGGGCGTCTATGGCGAGAATGGCGAACTCGCTGGCCCGGAAGCTGAGAATTACGTCCCCCGCAAAGTCGGAGGATCCGGGGGTATCGAAAAGATTGATCTTGATCCCGTCCCGTTCCAGCTTGGCCAGGGCGGCGTGAATCGAAATTTTCCGATCGATCTCTTCGGGGCTTGAATCCCCCACCGTCTTGCCTGATTCCACCGTCTCCGGTCTGGAGATGGCCCCGCCGGCAAAGAGCAGACGTTCAAAAAGGGTGGTCTTGCCGGTCTGACCATGGCCGGCAATACAAACATTTTTGATCTTAGCCGTAACGTAACTCATAGAAGCTCCTTTGTATTCATGTATAATGAAACGCTCTTGGCGGATTGTCAAGAAAAATGTCTTTATCGTATAGTTAATGTCATGGATGAGAGAAAAAAGGCGATCGCCGGTCTGGAAGCCAAAAAACAGGAAGCTTTGGGTTCCCTAAACCTGATCTTTGAGGGTTTGGGAGAAACGCTGTTCGCCCGTATCTATGGGCAGGGGGAAGCGCCGGCGGAACAGGCCGCCTGGGCGTCCCCGGAGGCCCAGGAGTATCTCAAACTAAAAAAAGACATTGCCGACTCGGAACAGCTTATCCGCATTACCGAATCCGATACCCTTCGGCTGAAAGAACTGGAAACCTATATTCACGGGAAAGAGGAGGAATACGCCGCCCTGTCCCGGGAAGCCGCGGAAACCAGGGTGGAGCTTGGCAGGCGGATGCACGGGGATCCCGCTTTCGCCGGAATAACCGATTCCCTCCAGGACAGGCTCGACGCCCTGGCGGATAAAATCAGGGTTACCGAACTTAAACTTGACCGGATGGACGACCAGGACGGTTCCAATGTGTTTTCCTGGATCGGCAAGAACGCCCAGGTCCTGGGCTTGCGGGTTTTTCTAGGGCGGGATCAGGCGAATTTGGAGAAAGCCTATGAAAGCCTTGGGGCGCGCCTGCTCCGGAAGGAAAACGCCGGGCTTTTTTCCGGCCATGAAATCGCCGGTCTCGCGGAAGAGGCGGGGAACCTGGAAAAAAAGGCCGAAACGCTTAAAGAGGAGCTTGCCCGGCTTCGATCCGAACGGAGGAAACTGAGCGGCGCTTTCGCCGCGGAGGGGGGCGCCGTAAGACGGATCCAGGGACTGGAAAGGCATATCGCCCACATAAAAGATGAACTTAAGATCGTGTACCGGCGTTTCGGGGAAGAGGCGGCGGACCCCGCCAGGGCCGCCGATTTTGCCCACGCCCTCAACGATGACGACAAGCCGGTTCTGGAGAAATCGGAACTGGTAAGGAAGACTATTGGGGAATACGACCGGGAGATAGAAAAACTCAAGACCGCCATGGCGATTGACGATGAAAAAGCGGCCGTCGAAAAAATGCGAAAATCCATTCAGGATCACCGGGATCGGATCAAGGCCTGCCAGGAGGCCATAGCGGATCTTGAGGGGCGTATCGCCGGGGCGGAAGAACACATCGCCGAATTGGAACGCCTTTTGTAAGGCGGAATTAAGAAAGCAGGATAAGTATGGCAGTTAAAATCGTAAAAAAAACGGCCGCCGGGACGGCCAAAAAAACCGGCGGCGGGGCGGCGAAATCCGGGGCGGGTAAACCGGCGGCTAAAGCGTCCGCCAAGACCGGGGCGGCTAAAGCCGCCGGTAAAACCGTAACCGCCAAGACCGGGGCGGCCAAGACCGCCGCGTCCAACGCCAATACGGCAAAGGCCGGGGCGGTTAAAAAGACGGCGGCCCGGCGGGACGCGGCGCCTCCCAAGCCCGCCGCCGCCAAGGGGGTTTACGACGAGTCGAAAGTAAAGACCCTTTCTTCGCTTGAACATATCCGTCTGAGAACCGGTATGTATATCGGCCGCCTGGGGGACGGTTCCAACCCGGACGACGGAATTTACGTGCTCCTCAAGGAAGTTATCGACAACAGCATTGACGAGTTCATCATGGGGAACGGGAAGCTTATTGAGGCGCAGGTTAAGGACGGCTCCGTCAAGGTCAGGGACTACGGCCGGGGCATTCCCCTGGGGAAGCTGGTGGAGTGCGTATCGATTATCAACACCGGGGCGAAGTACAACGATGATGTGTTCCAGTTTTCCGTGGGCCTTAACGGGGTGGGAACCAAGGCGGTGAACGCCCTCTCTTCCCATTTCAGGGTAGTGTCCATACGGGACGGGGAATTTGCCGAGGCTGTCTTTGAGCGGGGAATTCTGAAGAACCAGCGCAAGGGGAAACTGAAAGAAAACCAGAAGAACGGCACCTTTGTGGAATTCATCCCGGACAACCAGGTCTTCGGGGATTACCAGTTCAACCTGGAGTTTATCGAGCGGCGGATACAGAACTACGCCTACCTGAACACCGGGCTTACCCTGGCCTTCAACGGCAAACAGTACTTCTCCGGCCGGGGGCTTTACGATCTCCTGGAAGAGGAAACCGGGGAAGACAATCTCTACCCCATAGGCTATTACAAGGGGGAACACTCAAACCAGGGTTCCATCGAGTTCGCCTTTACCCACACCAACAACTACGGGGAAGTGTACTTTTCTTTTGTGAATGGTCAGTTTACCAGCGACGGCGGCACCCACCTTTCGGCCTTCAAGGAGGGTTT
>JAITQR010000331.1 GCA_031288815.1 Treponema sp. | reverse complement strand
GGCGGGCCGCTGCCGATAGATTTAAAGGACATGGACAGAAATCATTTTTTCCTTCTCTCCGTACTGGCCCTTCTCCCCATCTTCTCTCTGGGGGCCCTGGATCTTCCCACCCGCAGGATAGAAGACGATTCCTCCCTCAGGATAAGCCTCCGGGAGGGCTGGCTGACCGAGGTTCCCGCCCGGGTGCTGGCGAAGAAGCCCCTTACCCGCACCCTCCCCGGGGGCGGCAGGATAGAGGTGCGGGCGGAAGCGGCGGGGAAGGATGAATTCCTCGTGATCCTGGCCAGGGAACTGAACACGGGGGAGGGAGGGCCGGGAAACTTCCCCGGCTGGGCCCAGGGTTCCTGGATTCTTACCCGGCGCCGGGATACCGGGGCGCCTACCCGGATCCGCGTATTTCCCCGGAGCGATCCCTACACCTACGTCCAGTTTTTTCCCCTCAGCGCCGACAAGTGCCGGATGGATATGGTGATCTACGACGCCTACGTGATCCGTTCCCTTCCCCTGCCCGTCCCCTTCGAGGGGCTCCTCACCCTGCCCGTGGAGGAACTCTACGCCCTGGCGGGACACAAGTTCCCCCGGCGCTCCTGCGACCCGGATCCGGCGAATTACCGGGATCTCCGGCTCTTCATGTCCCGCCTTAGGGAACGGCTTCCGGAATTGGAGTTCCGGGACGACGGGGCCTTCGACGAAAATGGGCGCTACGTATACATCGAGACCCTGGAGGAGCAGGGGGAGAATCCGGGGCTTAACTGCTCGGGTTTCACCAAATGGGTGGTAGACGGGATACTCCGGCCGGTTACCGGGGAGCGCCTTCCCATAACCCCCCTCAAGGCCCCCTTCGGCCAGCGGGGTTCCTCCCTTGCCGGAATATGGGAGGAACTGCGGGACCCCTTCTTCGGGCTTGACTGGACGAGGAACCTGGCTTCCCGGGCCATGTCGGTCCTCCGTTCCCCGGCCTACAGCGGGCCTGAAGAATTTGAAGTGCGGAACTGGCCCTTCTCCCAGGTGATAATCCGCCAGAGCGGCAGGTCCGGCGGTGAGACCGTGGAGGAACGGGAATATCCGGGCTACCTGGAAAATTCCGGCTTTGGTTTCGAGGGTCTCCAGCCCCTGCTCTACGCCCTGGCCATTGATGAGCCGGGCCGGATCTACCTCGCTTCGGTGAACAACGAAACAGGACCCCCGGCCACCCGGGACAACCCCCGGGGCCTGCCCCGGATACGCCAGCATTTCCACGTAGCGGTACTGGTTCCCTACTTCAACGAGTACGGCAACTTCCAGGTGGCGGTATTCGAAAGCGCCGAGGAAACCCGGTTCAGCAGTTTCAGAACCCGCTACCCCGGCCACAATGTCAACCTGGTCCGCATTCCGGCGGAGGGGAGTTTCGATCCCTAGGAGCCTGTTGCACTTTATCCGGCTCCTTTAGCAGCCTGCCGGACGCTAATCCGCCATAAATTCCTCCAGGGCCCCCCGCATGCCCTTCCGGTAAATCGACTCAAGGGAGACCCGCAGTCTTTCCGCCAGCCTCTCCGATTCCCCTTCCGGCAGTTCCGGCATATTCATGGCCGAAAGGAACTGTTCCGGGGTTTCCCGGGCGGTTTTGGCGGCTTCCCGGAGCGTCTCCCCGTTGGGGTCTTCCAGGGGGATGGGACGGCCCTGCTCGTCGGTTCCCGAAAGAAAACGGGCCCAGGCGGCCAGGGCGAAGGCGAAGGAACCCCAGGCTTTCCCGGCCCTGACGAGTTCCGCCAGGGGATCGAGAACCGAGTTGGGGATCTTTTTCGAGCCATCCGAGGCGAGGCGCAGCACCGTGTCGCCGATGTTCCGGTTGGAGAAGCGGTTTATCAGGGTGTCCTTGTAGTCTTCAAAATCCATGTCCGGGGACAGGGTGGCGCCGGCTTCCTCCATGTAGCGGCTGCGGATAAAGCGGCGGATCAGGGGATCCCCCACCGCTTCGGCAACTCCCCGGTGGCCCAGGAGGTAGGCGGGATAAGAGAGGGCGGAATGGCTGCCGTTGAGGAGGCGGATCTTCATCAGTTCGTAGGGTTCCACGTCTTTCACGATCTGTACCCCTTCTTCCTCCAGCCTTTTAAGGGATGAGGCCGCACCGAGCCGGTCCTCCAGCACCCACTGGCGGAAGTCCTCGCAGCCCACGGCCCAGCGATCTTCGATGCCGTATTTCTCCCGCAGGTGTTCCGGAAGGGAAGGGGCCGTGGCGGGGGTTATCCGGTCCACCATGGAAAGGGGGAAGGCCACATTCGCCTCGATCCAGGGGACAAGATCCGGGTAGGCCCGCCGGCAAAACGAAAGGACGCCGGTTTTGAGGATCCTCCCGTTAGAGGGGAAGTTATCGCAGCTCATCACCGTCACCGGCCCGGCGCCCTCCCGCCGCCGTTTCTCCAGGGCCGCGGAGAGGAAGCCCGGCATGGTTTCCGGCTCCCCCGGATTTTGCAGATCCCGCCGCAAGGGTGCGGCGTCCCAGGCCAGGTCGCCCCGGGCCATGTCGAAGTAGTAAGCCTTTTCCGTAACCGTCAGGCTGATTACCCCGGTTTCCCCGGAGGCAAGCATGGCCATGGCCTTCTCCGGATCCTCCCGGGCGTTGAGGTAGCCCAGGATGGAGCCTATCACCCGGACATCCTCGCTCCCGTCCCCGGCCCGGGCTGCCAGGGTGTAGAGGTAGTCCTGGCTCCGGGCGATCCCGGCCAGGGGGTAGCTGTCCTCCACCAAATTTATCCCGAAGATCCCTGCCCCCAGCCGGCCCCGTCCGAGGAGGCTGTCGATGTACGCCGCCTGATGGGCCCGGTGGAAAAAACCAAGCCCGACATGGACGATCCGCGCCGGAAGCGCCTTTCTATCGTAGCCGGGAACCCTCAGCCTGGTCCCGATCCTGGCAAGATTTGCCTGATTCAGCGTGATACTCTCCATACTCGTACTGTATATAAATATTCCCCTCCGGTATACTATACGGAAATGGGAAAGCATAACTTTGACGCGGTGGGTTTCGACCTGGACGGGACCTTGTACCCCAATTACCGTCTTAATATCAGGCTCATTCCCTTCGTGTTGAGGGAACTGCCCCTGCTTCTCGCCCTGGGGAAGGCCAGGAATGTCCTCCACGGGAACAAAGGCGCCCCTCCCCGGTTTTCCCCGGGGGAAGAACTCTACGTTTTTCAGGCCCGGCTGATGGCGCCCCTGCTCAAGGCCGGCCCGGAGGCGGTAAGGGAGAAGACCGAGCGGCTGATCTACCGGGGCTGGGAACCTGTCTTCAAAAGGATCGCCCCCTTCCCCGGGGTAAGGGAAACCCTTGACGCCCTCCGCGGCGGGGGCTGCAAGCTGGGCCTCCTCTCGGACTTTCCCCCGGAAAAGAAGCTGGAATACTTGGGCCTGGGCGGACTTTGGGACACGGTGCTTTGCTCGGAACTCACGGGAATTTTAAAACCCGCAACCCTTCCCTTCCTCGAACTGGCCCGGCGCCTGGGCTGTGCCCCGGAGCGGATCCTCTACGTGGGGAACAGCCGCCGCTACGACATCGGGGGGGCAAAACGGGCGGGGATGGGGGCCGCTTTGATCTCCTGGCCCTTCAAACGAAGCTGCCCGGACGCGGATTTTGTATTCTCCGACTATCGCAAATTGGCACAATTTGTGTTAGGCTAGGCCGTAAATGGGTGTTTTTACCGCGGGAAACCTCTTAACACTGGGGATTGTCATCCTGATCCTCATCCTCTTTCGGGGGCTTGACCGGCGGAACAACAGCTCCCTGGATACGGTGCGGAAATATACGGAAAACCTCAAGAAGGACCTTTCCGGCTATGCGGATCAGCAGGCGGAGGCGGTCAAAGATTACAGCCTGGCCCTGGAGGTGGAGAAGAAGTCCGCCCTGGAACTGATGAAACGGCTCCAGATGAGCGATCAGGAGTGGACCGACAAGGCCGCCGCCATGGCCAAGATAGACGAGCGGATCAGCGCCTATGACAGCTCCCTTGAAGAACTGGTGAAGATGACTGCCCGGGTGCAGGAGAACCTTGCCCGGGTCCGGGAAGAATCGTCTTTTGTCGAAGCCACGGGCAAGCAGATCGCCGAAACCCGGGAACGCATAGCCGGCCTGGACAAAAACATCCAGGGCCTGGAACTGCGTTTCCAGCGGGAAAACACCGAAGCCCTAGAAAAGACCGGAGAAATGGTAATCGCCGCGGTAAAGTCTGCCGTTTCCGATCTGGAAGCCAGCACGGAAGTCATTGAACGGCGGGTGGACGATTACCGGGAAGCGATAAACAAGGTCGAACAGGAGCGCATGACCCTTCTGGACCGGGACATGGAGGCTATCAACCGGGCCTTGAACGAGGCGGTGGAAAAGGCGGGGATCCGGGCCGACAAACTGGAAGACGCCACCCTGAACAAGCTGAAGGATCAGGCCCAGGAACGCATCCTGCGGGTAAAAAACGCCATGGAGGAGAAGCTTAACGCCCTCCAGGAGAACGCCAAGGTCCGGATGAGCGAGATACAGGAGACCCTTGGGGCCCAGCGGAAGGAGTGGAAGGACGCCTTGGCCGAACTGGACGCCGCCGCCGGGGCGAAGAAGCAGGAACTCGTCCAGGCCCTGGCCGCCCTCAACGGGTTGGCGGAAAAACAGAAAGAATCCCTCAACGCCGCCTTTGCCGCCCAGCGGGAGGAGTGGTCACACGCCCGGGAAGCCTCCCAGGGAGAGGCCAAGGCGCGCCAGGCCGCCTGGGAGGCCCGGCTGGAGGAATTCGGAAAATCCATCGCGGATCTGGAGGAAAGCGCCAAGACCCAGCGGCAAAAATGGCTGGACCAGACGGCGGAGATCGAGAACCTCGTCATGGCCCAGCGCCAGTCCTGGACGGGCATCGCCTCGGATCTGGACGCGGCCCTGGACGCCCAGTGGGCCAAGACAAACGCGGTTATCGCCACCCAGCAGAAAAGATGGGAGGAAGCCGCCGCCGGGCTGGAGAAGCAGGCCCTGGATCGTATCCGGGCGAAGGAGCAGGAACTGGTTGATTCCCTTTCCGCCTTCGACCGGCTTGAGGAGAAGCAGAAGGAAACGCTGGAAGCCGCCATTGCCGGCCAGATGGAAAGGTGGAAAGAGGCGGCCATGGACCTGGACGCGGCGATGGATGCCCAGCGGGAAAAGATGGACGCCGTCATCGCCGATCTGATATCGGCCCAGGAACAGAAGTGGAAGGATGCCGCGGTGGAGCTGGATTCCTCCGCCTGGTCCAAGAAACGGGAAATTTCGGAAATCATGGCCACCTTCGACAGCATGGCCGAAAAACAGCGGGAATCCCTGGGGGCGGCTATCGAAGCCCAGCGGGCGGAGTGGTCCCACACCCTGGAAGAGCTTGAGCATGAAACCAGGAGCCGCCAGAGCGCCTGGGAAACGAAGCTTGAAGAATTCGGGAAAACCATCGCGGAGCTGGAAGAGGCTTCACGGATCCAGCGGCAAAAATGGCTGGAACACGCGGCGAGCCTGGAAGAGACATCCAAGTCCCAGCAGCAGAAATGGCTGGACAGGACGGCGGATATCGAAAGCCTGGTGCTGGCCCAGCGCCAGTCCTGGACCGATATTGCCGCAGAACTGGACGGGGCCGCCCAGTCCCAGCGGGAATCCCTGGAAGAGATCGCCCAGTCCCAGCGCCGGGCCTGGGGGCAGATGGTCAAGGAGGTGGAAAGCCTCGTATTGGTCCAGCAGCAGAAGTGGAAAGATGCCGTAACGGCCCTGGACGCCAGCCTTGCCGCCCAGCGGGAGAGCATGGGCGCCGCTATTGCCGGGGCTGAAAGGGACGCCCTGGAGACCATTGAGGCGAAGAAAGAGGAGCTCACCGAAGCCCTGGCCGCTTTCGACGGCATCGCCGAAAGGCAGCGGGAATCCCTGGACGAGGTCTTTGCGGCCCAGGCCCAGAAGTGGAAGGACGTGGTCAAAGATCTGGACGTGACTATAACCGCCCAGCGGGACAAGACGGATATCGCCATTGCCGCCCAGGAGCAGAAGTGGCGGGAGGCTACGGTGGGGCTGGATAATGCCATCGCCGGAGTGGAGAAACAGGCCAGGGAAAGCATCGAGGCGAAGCGGCGGGAGGTTTCGGAGGCCCTGGCCGCTTTCGACCGCATCGCCGGGGAACAGCGGGAATCCTTAGACGCCGCCCTGGCCGCCCAGTGGGACAAGATGGACACCGCCATCGCGGACATGGTGTTTGCCCAGCAGCAGAAGTGGAAGGACGCGGCGGCGGAACTGGAGGCCGCGGCCGGGGAGAAGAAGCGGGAGCTTTCCGCTGCCCTGGCAGAGTTTAACGGCGCGGCGGAAGACCAAAGAAATTCGATGGAAGCCCTCTTTGATGCCCAGCGGCAAAATCGGGCCGGCATCGCGGCGGAACTGGACAGCGCCCTGGCGGAACATTGGCAAAAGTGGCTCAAATCGGTCTCGGATATTGACGGGCTGGTGTCGTCCCAGAAGCAAAAATGGGAAACCTCGGCGGCGGAACTGGACGCGGTCATTACCGGCGCAGAGCGCAGGGCACTGGAGAACCTTGAGGAGAAGAAGCGGGAACTTTCCGATACCCTGGCCGGCTTCAACGGCGCGGCGGAGGACCAGCGGGATTCCCTGGAGGCCGTCTTTACTGCCCAGCGGCAAAAGTGGGCCGACGCGGCGGCGGAACTGGGGGAAACCCTGGCCGGCGCAGAGGGGCGGGCCCGGGAGGTTATCGAAACAAAGAAACGGGAACTCGCCGAGGCCCTGGATGCCTTCAACCGTATCGCCGAAAAGCAGAAAGAATCCCTGGATACCGGTTTTGCCGGCCAGGAACAGAAGTGGAAAGACGCCCTGGCCGCCATGGACGCGGCTCTGGCTGCCCAGCGGCAAAAGTGGGCCGATGCCGCGGCCGGGCTGGAGGAGATCTTCGCCACCCAGCGGGAAAAGACGGAAGCCGCCATAAACGACGCGGAAAGGCAGCTTCTGGAGG
>JAITQR010000096.1 GCA_031288815.1 Treponema sp. | reverse complement strand
CGGCATACGCGATCTTAGGACGTGACTGGAGTTCAGACGTGTGCTCTTCCGATCTTACCGCCAACACCCTGGACACGATCCCCTCGCCGCTCCAGGACCGGATGGAGATTATCCAGCTTCCCGGCTATATCGACACGGAGAAGCTGGAGATAGCCAGGCGCTACCTGGTACCCAAGAGTCTCCATAAAAACGGCCTCAAGAAGGGACAGGGAAAGTACCACTCCGATTCCCTGCGTTACATTGCCAACGGTTACGCCCGGGAGGCGGGGGTAAGGCATTTCGAGAAGAACCTGGACAAGATACACCGGAAGCTGGCCAAACAGATCATCGAGGAGGAGGAGAAGGAGGCGGAAAAAAAGGCGAAAGAGAACGCCGTCCAGGAAAGCGCCGCCGATAGCGCGGCCGTGGAGGCCGGGGTCAGGGAAACCGCGCCGAAGCTTGCCGCGTCAAGGGCCGCCGCGCCGAAGACCCCTGTCCGGAAGTTCGCTATCGACAGAAAAGTTATAGAAGAACATCTGGGTAAACCCATATTCCCGGAAGGGGAGCTGAAAAAGGCCGACCGTCCGGGCATGTCCGTGGGGCTTGCCTGGACCAGCATGGGGGGCGACACCCTGGTGATAGAGGCCACCTCGGTTCCCGGAAAGGAAGGGCTTACCCTGACCGGCAAGATGGGGGACATCATGAAGGAAAGCGCCACCATCGCCATGACCGTGGCCCGAAAACTCGCGGTGGAACGTTACAGCCTTCCCGCGGACTGGTTCGAGAAGAACCACATCCACCTCCACATCCCCGAGGGCGCCACCCCGAAAGACGGCCCTTCCGCGGGGATCACCATGGCCACCGCCTTCCTTTCCCTTATGCGGGGAAAGATCGTGACGGACCGGCTGGTCATGACCGGGGAGCTTTCCCTGACCGGTAAGGTGCTGCCCATCGGCGGCCTTAAAGAGAAGACCATCGCCGCCCGGCGGAACAAGGCGAAACACATCATCATACCCAAACAGAATATGAGGGATCTGGACGAAATTCCCGAATACGTGAAAGAGGGTATTGAGTTTCATCCGGTGGAACGCTTTGACGAAGTGCTGGCCCTGGCCTTATCGTGAGGTTTTTGAATGGAACGGCAAGGCGCTTGAACGTAACCCTCAATTGACTGCGGATTGTAAGTGCGGCTATAGTATAAACAATGGGAGTTTTAACCAGCCAAAAGATAGCGACTTTCTATGAACGGTTTAAGGAGATCGATGTAACCTATACCAAAGAAATTATTCAGGTTACCGGCCTCCAGTCTAAACAGGTTTACCTCAAATGCGTAAGCGATGTGTGGCCCTGTGTTCTCTACTCATCCTCTTTCCAGGGGGCGAAGGTCGCGGTTAACATCAAGTCCGGTCTCATTGGCAAGCTTCAGCAGGCTAACAATATGGTGAGCGTCCGTTTTTGCTTTAAAGATCCCGGCGGGGGGGAGCAGGTAACTTTTTTCGTATCCGCCCGTTCGGTGGGTTACAGTCCCTACGGCGGCTCCCAGGATGTAGCCCTCTTTACTGTTCAATTTACCCAGCGGCCGCCGGACGACTTAATTGAAATTATGGGACGGCTTCTGGACGCCAACTTCAATTCCACCAAACGGCGGGACGAACAGATCGTTCTGAGCGCCGAAAGCATTCGCAGGCTGAATCTTCTTTCGGGGGAAGCCGCGGTATTTATACAGGGCGTTCCCAGGCGCTGCATTATGCGGGATATTTCCTTTTCCGGGGTACGGATCGTCATGATGGGGGTGCTTAAATTCCTCCTGGATAAGGAGGCTTCCATCAGGATGGATTTCAACGAGCCCCGGCAAAGCTACCTCATTAAGGGGCGCTTTACCAAGGCGGAAAATGTGGAATCCCGCAAGGATCTTCTGGTTCTGTACCTGGCCTTTGACGAGACGGCGATTCCCATGGGCTATCGGATTCGGTTGAACGATTATTTCAGCGTGATCCGGGTGGATAACCGGCAGGCCAACGAATCGGGGGCGAAAAAAGCCCTCCCAAAGCCGGCTCCGGCTCCGCAGGTTAAGGGAAGCGGTAAAGCCTGATGTCTGAACAGCCGGCGTATCCTGCCGGGCGGATTGTGTTTCTCGCGGTACCCGAAAGCGTCCGGGGCCGTATTGAGTCTATGGCCCATCCTGTCCACGGGCATAAAGATGATGAGCCTTGTTCCGGCGAATCCCATCCCGAGGAATTTCAAATCCTGCCCGAAATCCCCATTCCGGTGGAGATTCCCCCCGGAGAGGCAGGCTTTAACCTGGAAGAGCTTTCCTGGGAGATGATCCTCGCGGGAATGTTGAAGATCCTCTCCACCGGGAGATCCTCCCAGGAGGGGCTGCCCGAGGGCTTCGGGCCTGTCTGGTTGGATTACTATCGCCGTTTTGTACTGGCCCTGCGGCCGGATATTCTGCCGGAGCTTAGCGAAGCGGCTATTCTCAAGGCGAAGAACGGGGATTACGGGCTTTCCCTGGAGATATTTAGCGCCCTCAAAGGTTTGTTTCCCCGTTCCCCGGCGGTTCTGCTCAATTCGGCGCTGGCCCTGGAGGAAAAAGCGGCGGCCCTGGAGCGGGGGGGGCAGGAGGAAGAGGCCGAGGCGGAGTCCGCCGCGGTGGAGCGGGCTTACGGGGAAGTCCTGGCCCTGGAGCCCCCCTTTCCGGACGCTTTTTTTAACGCCGCCTATTTCTACCTGAAACGCCGGGATTTTGTCCGGGCAAAAGAGCTTTTCGGCGCCTATCTGGAACTCTCCCCCGGGGGAGGATCCTCTTTCGGGGCTTCCGCCTCCGATGAGGAAAAAAGGGAAAACGCCCGGGCCCTCATTAAAGAGATAGGGGAAAGCTGCCTGGAGGACCCCGGTTTCCGGGAAGCCTGGGATCTGATCCGCAGGGGCAGGGAGGAGGAGGGGCTCCGGAGCATACACGGCTTCCTGGAGCGGCATCCTTCCGCCTGGAACGGCTGGTTTGTACTGGGCTGGGCTCTCCGCCGGCTTGGCCGCTGGGCGGACGCCAGGGTGTCCTTTGAAAAAACCCTGGAGCTTGGGGGCGATAACGGGGATATCCGGAACGAACTGGCCATCTGTCTGATGGAACTGGAAGATTACCCCGCCGCCCGCAGGGAACTGGAAACCGCGCTGCGGGCCGATCCGGAAAATGTCAAGATCATCTCCAATCTGGGGGTTCTTGCCATGAAATCCGGGAATGACGACGAAGCGGCGGGTTTTTTCCGTACCGTCCTGGAACTGGAGCCCGGCGATCCGGTGGCCCGGCGTTACTTTGACAGGGAGCCATGAGAAAGCTCTTTCGGTTTGTCCTTTTGGGGAGGGGATCATAGCGGCGGACGCCTCCGGAAGGGCCTTGTCCCCCGCCAGCCTCTCCGGGGAAAGCGCGGAGGCCGTTTGGGTTAGGCTTTTGATGAGGCAACGCCCTTATGCCGGTCTCGCCGGAGACGAAATCTATTTACCCCCGATGAGCCGGTAGCTTACCTCCATCACTTTCTCCATCTCCATAGGCTTTGCCAGATGGGCGTTCATGCCGCTTTCCAGGGCCTTCTCAATGTCGTCCTTAAAAGCGTTGGCGGTCAAGGCGACGATGGGTACTGTCCGGGCGTCGGG
>JAITQR010000065.1 GCA_031288815.1 Treponema sp. | reverse complement strand
TAGGCAAGATGCTGGAGGGAACAGCCTCCGCAGATCCCGTAATGGGGGCAGACAGGTTCGGCCCGCAGGGGAGAAGCCTCAAGTATCTCCAGCGGTTCCGCTTCCGCCCAATCCCGGCTTTCCCGGACGATCCGGGCGCGGAGCTTATCCCCCGGGGAACTTTGCCCGATAAACACCGGCCGGCCGTTTTTGCGGGCAAAGCCCCTCCCGCCGGAGACGATCCGTTCCACCCTTGCGCTGAATATTTCCCCTATGGCCATCACTTTAAAATATAACACCGGATTGAGATGGTTCCACAAGAAGCCTGGTTTAACTAACCCCGTTTGCCGCGCAAAGGCTTGGCCGCGGTTCCGAAACCCGACCGAAGACCGGTAGCCTAATATCAACATAATGGCTACAATCTCCCTATGGATATGATCGATATCCGGTCCGATTCTAGCGGCTGGATACCTGTTGAGGGAGCCCGGCTTTTTTTACGGCATTGGGCTTCCCTCCCGGGGGAACCGCGGGCGGTTTTGCACGTGGTTCACGGAATGGCCGAACATTCCCTTCGCTACGAAAGGCTTGCCCGAAAACTTTCCGCGGAAGGTTTTGAGGTATGGGCGGAGGATCTGCGGGGCCACGGGTATACCGCGGATCCAAAAGTAAACGATCCCGGCAAGGGGGGGCTTGGGGGGCACTGCGCCGACACCGAGGGAAATGTCCTGCTCTGTTCGGATATTGCCGCGGTAAACCGGCTTATTTGGGAAAAGCGGCCCGGCCTGCCCTTCTTTTTAATGGGACACTCCTGGGGTTCCTTTCTGGTACAGTGCTATGTGGAGACCTATGGGGGCCTCAGTTCCGGCGCGGGGAACGTAAGCGGTTGTATTCTTTCGGGAACCCGGGGGCCTGACGGCGTTAAAACACGGCTTGGCGTGCCCTTCCTGGCCTTTATTGCCCGCCTCGCGAGTCCCCGGCGTTTTTCCGCCATAGCCAGGGCGGTGGCGGACGGTCCCTATAACAAACCTTTCCGGCCGAATCGCACGCCTTTTGACTGGCTTTCCCGGGACAAGAAAGAGGTGGACCGTTTTGTTAACGATCCTCTTTGCGGAACCCTCTGTTCCGCCGGTTTTTACCGGGACCTGATCAGCCTGCTGGAACACATCCACCGGCCGGAATATATGGAGCGGATAGACCGCCGGCTGCCTTTTTATATTTTTGGCGGCAGCGCCGATCCGGTAGGGGAAATGGGGGCAAGCCCCACCGCCCTGGTGGAGACTTACCGGCTTATGGGGATTCAGGACATTGAATTTACCCTGTATCCCGAGGCCCGGCACGAGACGCTGAACGAAACCAACCGGGATGAGGTAATGGATAATCTGCTTACCTGGATGCTGAAGCATATTTCGGAACCCGGCGCGAAGCCCATGGCGCCGGCCGGGACTCCGCCAATCCGGTGAGCGACAGTTTTTGGGGGAATTTTGCGCATTCGTTATTCAACGGGAAAGAACGGCAACCTGGTTAAGAAAGCGGTTGTTTATACCCAGGACGAACACGGCATTTCTTTTTCCGATGTGGACAGGGATGCCGTTGGTATCACCGAAAGACTCAAGGCGGCGGGTTACGAAACCTACATCGTAGGAGGCGCGGTACGGGATCTTATCCTGGGGAAGAAGCCCAAGGATTTTGACATTGTCAGCTCGGCGAGTCCCGCCAGGATAAAAAAACTGTGCCGTAACGCCAGGGTAATCGGCCACCGCTTCCGGCTGGTTCATGTACACGCGGGGAAGAAGATATTCGAGGTGTCCACTTTCCGCTCCCTCAAGGAGGGCCCCACCAGCAATGTCTTTGGTACTATCGAGGAAGACGTGCTGCGCAGGGATTTTACCCTCAACGCCTTGTTTTACGATCCGGGAAAACAGATCGTGGTCGATTTTGTCGGCGGAATGAAGGATATCCGGAAAAAACGGATACGGCCCATCATCCCCCTTTCGACTATCTTTCAGGACGATCCGGTACGGATGATCCGGGCGGTAAAATACGGGGCGGCTACCGGTTTTAAACTGCCCCTTACCCTGTGGTGGCGGATAAAAAAGGAATCCTCCCTGCTTGCCGGTGTTTCCCCTTCCAGGCTTACCGAGGAGATAAGCAAGATTATCCATTCATCCCAGGCGGCGCGGATTGTTGCCCGTCTTGAGGCTATGGGCCTCTACCGGTACTTGCAGCCCAACGCCTCGGCGCTGATGAAGGAGAAACCCGGTTTTCGGGAGGCCTATCTTAAGGGTTTCGAGGCGTTTGCCGCCGGGGCGGAGGACCAGGAAAAATCCGGCCGGGTTATGAGCGCCCTGATCCGTCCCTACCTTGAAGATATGGCCGACTGGGGCACGGAAGATCCGCAGGAATACTACAAAACCATCTTTGTGGCGGCCCGGCGCTTCGTGCTACCCATGAACCCGCCCCGGGTGGAGCTTGATCGCGCGGTGCGGCTCATATTCGCCGAGCACGGCATTACCGTGAAACGTTCCCGCTTCCCTGTCCGGCTGCGGGGGGAGGATGAGAACGGAAACGTTTCCGGCCCGAAGCCCGGGGGAAGCCCCAAAGCCGTATC
>JAITQR010000320.1 GCA_031288815.1 Treponema sp. | reverse complement strand
CATCGAAATCCGCTCCCTCATCAGGGAGCTGGGAAAGCGGAAGACCGTGATCCTCTCCACCCACATCCTGCGGGAAGCGGAAGCGGTCTGTTCCCAGGTACTGATCATCAACCAGGGGAGAATCGCCGCCCAGGGAAGGCCGGAGGAAATCGCCGGGGCCGTGAAGGGCGGCGACACCTGGGAGCTGGTTCTTAAAAACAGGGAGCCGGCGCCGGAGGGGGGGCCGGAACGGGAGCGGCGGTTAAGGGAAAAAATCGGCCGCCTGGAAATGAACGCGGTTCCGGGCCCGGCGGAGGAACTGGCCGGAGGCAGGGTAAAGCTCTCGTTTTTTGTCCCCTCCGGCGTTGCGGATGCCGGGGAAGATGCGGGGGAAAGGATATTCGACTGGGCCCTGGCGGAGGGCTTCAAGATCCTCCTGATGAACCGGAAACCCCTCAGCCTGGAGGATATCTTTGTGAAACTTACCGCGGAGGAAGACCCGGAGGCCGGAGGCTTGAAATGAACGAGTCTTTCCGGCGGACAATGGCGCTGGCCCGTAAGGAGATCTACTCCTGCGCCATTTCCCCCGGCTTTTACGGGGCGGCCCTGTTTTTTGTCCTCTTTGTCAACATCTGGCTTTTTTATTTTCAGCGGTTCTTCGCGGCGGACGCCGCCACCCTGCGGCCCTGGTTCGCCGCCTTCCCCCTGGCCTTCGTCATCGTTGTTCCCGCCGTCACCATGAAAAGCTGGGCGGAGGAATGGAAACAGGGAACCGCGGAACTGCTTTTGACCATGCCTTTTTCCGAATGGAACCTGACGCTGGGCAAATTTTTCGCCGCCCTCTCCGCCCTCTCCGCGATCCTCCTTCTGACCGTCCCGCTGCCCCTCTGCGTCCTCCCCCTGGGGGAATTTGACGGCGGGGTCATCGCGGCCGAATACGCGGGGGTTCTCCTTTTGGGCGCTTCCTCCCTCTCCCTGGGGCTCCTCCTCTCCTCCCTTTTCCGAAGCCAGACCGGGGCCTTCCTGGGGAGCGCGGCGGTTCTCCTGGTAGTGATGCTGATAAACCGGCTCTCCCTGAGCTTCAATATGCCCCAGCCTCTGGCGAATTTTGTCAATTTTGTGTCCCTGTCCTTTCACTTTGAAAGTTTTTCCCGGGGGCTTCTGGACAGCCAGGATCTGGCCTTCTTTGTCCTGGTTACCCTGATGTTCCTCTACCTGAACACCCGGGTCTTGCTCTTTAGAAGGTGGGGCTAGGGGATGACGAAGAAAGAGGCCGCCGTACTGACCCTGCTGAGCCTGGCGCTTGTTTTCCTGGGGCTGCTCCTCAGCCGCCGGTTCTGGTTCCGTCTGGATCTGACCCGCGGTAAAGCCCACACTCTTTCCGATGTTTCCCGAAACCTCTATAGGGAGATCGCCGAGCCGCTTCGGATTACCTACTATGTTTCCAAAAGACTGTCCGCCGCCCATCCCCTGCCGGGGGAGGTGGAAGATCTGCTGTTGGAATACGTCTCCTGGTCCCGGGGGAAGATACGGCTTATGGTGCGGGATCCCGCCGGGGCGGCCATGGAGGAGGAGATAGAATCGCTGGGGATGGAAAGCCGGCAGATAGAGATAGTGGAGCGGGATCAGACCGCCATCGCCACGGTTTATTCGGGGATAGTCATTGAGTACCTGGACCGGCTGGAACTGCTGCCGGCGGTGTTTTCCCTGGACGCCCTGGAGTACGACGTTAGCTCCCGGATCCGTTCCCTGGTACGGGAAACCGAACGGCAGATCGGTGTTCTGGTGGGGGACGCTTACCGCGACTGGGATAGCCAATACCGCCTCCTCAACCAGGCTCTTGTCCAAGCCGCTTACCAGGTGCGGCTCCTCAGTCCGGGAGAGGAGATCCCCGATACCCTGCCGGTCCTCCTGGTTCTTGGGGGGGCGGAGGATCTGGATGACTGGGCCCTGTACCGTATCGACCGGTATATCCGCTTGGGCGGCAGGGTCCTCTTTGCCCTGGAGGGGGTATCCGTGGATTTGGAGAACAATTTCCAGGCCAGGCTCATGCCCGACCGGGGTCTTCTCGCCATGGTGTCCTTTTACGGGGCCACGGTAAAACAGGAACTCAGCCTTGACCGGACTGCCCTTACCCTTGAGTACCAGACCCGGAGTCCCGGCGGCGTCTTGCGGATCAGGAGGCTCCGTTATCCCCACTGGATAGGGATTTCGCGGGAAAACGCCAACTCCGCGCATCCCCTTGGTTCCCGCTTCGGCGGACTGGATCTTTTCTGGCCGGGACATATCGAGCTTTACCCGCCGGATGGGGTGGAGGCGGAGACGCTCTTCACCACCAGCGCCGAGGGCTGGGTACAGAAGGACAATTTCGCCACCAACCCGGAGTTTCCCGATTTGATGGAGAATACCGGTTCCGAGCCGCGGGGAAAAAAGCCGCTTGCCGTGGTCTTGACGGGGATCTTTCCCGGTTGGTTCCAGGGAATCCCAAAACCCCGCCGGGAAGGATCCTCCGAGGAACTGCCCGATATGCCGGCGGAGGCGGTTCCTTCCCGGATACTGGTTGTCGCCGATACGGACATGGCCGGCGACCTTATCTGGTACAGCCAGTCGGAGCGAAACCTGGACTTTATCCTCCAGGCGGCGGACTGGCTGGGAAACGATGACGATCTTTTGGGTATCCGGAACCGGAATACCCGGACAGGGCGGCTGGACAGGATCGGCGATCCGCTAAAACGGGCCGGGATGATGGATCTTGCCCGGTTCATCAACATCTTTGTTGTCCCCCTGGGAATTGCCGCCGGGGGGATACTCCTCCGGTGGAAGCGCCGGAGGGCCGGCGCTTTGCCGCGCGGAGGGCGTTCCGATGGCGTATAGACGGAAACTCCTCATCCTCTCCTCCCTGGTGATCCTGCTGTCCCTGGTTTATATCCTCTCGTTGGTTTTCGATCCTCGCCGGGTCTTTTCCCGATCTTCCGCCTACACCTTGCTGGAAGGCCGGCTCCTGGATCGGGCGGACCGTATCGTCATCGAAAATCCCGGTCTTACGGTAAACCTGCTGCGGAGGGACAATGTCTGGCTGGTTTCCCGGGGGGGAAACGAGTACCCGGCGCGGCAGCTCCGGGTTGGGGATCTTTTGGCCGCCCTCAGCCGCCGGGCCGCCTATCCGGTGCTTGCCACCTCGGCTTCCTCCCACCGGCAGTTGGGGCTTGAGGAGGGGATCTCCCGAATTACCGTAAGGGGCGGCGCCGGGCTTCCCCTGCTGGATCTGCTGATAGGAAAGGGGGGCACGGGCCGGGAACTTTACCTTCGGAAGGCAAACAGCGATCAGGTTCGTTCCGGGGAGGACATCTTTACCGTTTATACCGAAAGCGCCCTTGCCTCCTGGTACGATCTCAGGCTTTTCCCGAACGGCCCGGAAGCCGGAGAGGTACAGCGCCTTATCGTCTATCACCCGGCCGGGGAAGGAGAGGGGGGCGCCTTTACCCGATCGGGAAAGGGCTGGAACCTTAGGGATCTGGCTATTGAAGCGGACGACACCAGGATTGACTCCTACATCCGGGGCATACTCGACGCCGAAGGGGATGATTTTATCCCGGCTTCGGCCGTCCCGGAGCCTTTTCCCGTAAAGGGAAGGCTGGTTCTGGAACTGGGAAACGGAACCGTTCTTACCCTGAGCCTGGGGGAAGGGGAGGCAAGCCGCTACATCGCGAAGCTTTCAGGTTCTCCCTACCTCTACGCCCTGGCGGACTGGACGGTGGAACGGCTGTTCCGGGACGCCGGATATTTTCGGGGCCGGTAAATCAGGAAGCTTCAAGCCCCCTGGCCTGGATAAATTCACGGTACTTTTCCGGATCGCTCTTGAAGGCCACGATATGGGACACCTGATCCTCTTTAGCCCGGCGCAGGGCTTCTTCCGCCTCGAACATGAGCCGTTCCGCCTCGATAGGCCGTTCCGCCCGGGAACTGAGCCCGATGCGGATGTCCATATCGGCGGGAATGCCCTTCACATCGCCCTTCCGCAGATGGTAGTAGATATCCTCCGCCTGGGCGAAACCCTCGTCCAGACCGGTGTCCGGGCAAATTACCGCGATAAGGCTCCAGTCTTTTTTGAAGATCAGATCCCGGTGGCTAAAGAATTTCAGGGTGGTCCGGGTAATGGCCTGGTAGAGGGCGTCTTCCTCCAGAACCGAATTTTTTATCCCGATGACCATGTAAACCAGATCGTTCCCCGCCAGGATGGAACTGCGCAGCTCGTCTTCAAGCCGTTCTTCCGCGGGATCAAGGACCGGGCCGGAGAATTCTTCATCCCCGGTTTTTTCGTTTTCCTCGTTTACCGAATTTTCGATACCGGTAAACAGATCTTCCGGAATATCCTCTTCCCGGGGCGGGAGACCGGAGGGAGGGGCCGGCGTAACCGGAGCGGGCCGGGCGGCAGGCCTCCGGTTTTTGAGCAGCACCGTTTCAAAAAGAAGGGTAAAAAAGGCCAGAGCCAGGGCGGCTACTATCGCCAGAAGGGTCTGTTTAAGGATTTTGACGCATTGCTCGTAATCAATGTAGCCCGATACCACGTGGATATTGACGTTTCTCTGGCCCTCGATCCGCAGGGGCATGTGGCGGGCGGGATAGGTGGTTCCAAAACGGTTCTTGAAGCGGGGGGAATTGTTGACCCAGGAGATAATCGTCCCCCTTTCCCGCTCGAAGGCGTATTCACCGTTGGGGCCCGATATGATCACCCCCAACAGGGTAAAGGAGTTGTCTACCGCGTCCTGGATAGTCCGGATGAAAGGTTCGTCCATAAAACCCAGAACCCCGGCGGCGGAAGCCAGATCGGTAATCCGGTCGAATTCCTCATCCGCCCTGGTCCGGCGCTCGTTTACACTGTCGAATATCATCAGGGCGGCATAGGACAAGGCGGCGATATAAACGATAAGGCAGAAGGCCGCTATGATTGTGCTTAGCACCGGGACTTTCCCGGTAGTTTTTTCGTGTAACATGGCTCTATTACCTATTTCGGCTTTCGTTTAACAAAATGAAGAGAAATTTATCCGGAAAAGGTAAAATAGGCGGCGGCCGGTTGTATTTAGCGCCTCATATCAAAGGGCGCGGGAGCGGACGCGGCAAAGCTTACTTACCCGTCCAGCCGGTGGCGGCGAGAAATTCCCCCCAAATACCGTCCTGAATTTCCTTGAGCAGATCCGGCGCTTTGCCGCCAACGGGTTTTCCGTCGATAAAGCCGGCGGCCAACGCGAAAGTGCTGGTACTGGAAGTAAGAATTTCATCAGCCTTGAAAAGTTCCTCAAGGCTATATTCCCGCTCCAATACCGGAATACCCAAACGCATGCAGATTGAAAGCAGATGCTCCCTGGTTATGCCCCGCAGAATCAGCTCGTCCGCCGGATGGGTAATAAAGGTTCCGTCTTTAATAATATGGACATTACCGTGAGAAGATTCGGTAACTATCCCGCCCTCCCGGTACAGTACCGCCTCATGGGCACCCTGTTCTTTCGCCCGCTGGGCGGCGATAACATTGGGAATCAGATTAATGGTTTTGATATTGCAATGCAAAAACCGCGTATCCTTATGGGTGATAAACTTTACCTTTCGGTAGATATCGGGTACCGCCAGAGGTTTCAGCATGATCGTAAGATTCGTTTTTCCGCCTGGAAACGCGTGCTCCCGCCGGGCTGTACCCCGTGTCCACTGCCAGTAAGCCAGAAGGGGAACATTATCCACCTTTCCCACCAGATCGATCAGAATCGCCTTCAGTTCGTCCTTGGTACAGGAAGGTTTAATTTCCAGCCCCCGGGCGCTGGTAAAAAACCGGTCTATATGTTCGTCCAGGGTAAAAATAACCCGGTTTGCGCATATTGCCGCGTCGTATACGCCGTCTCCGAAATAATTCCCCCGGTCATTCATGGGGATGCTCATGTCATCCAGCGGGCCCCATTGGCCGTTGTAGTAACCTAACGCGTCCATGTCTTTGCCTCTTTACCTTTGATGATTCTATTCTATCACGAATTCCCGGAGCTTGCGGGCTTTGGCTCAAGCTTTCACAACAGGCTGCTAGAGCATCTCCAGAAGCTCCTCCGGTTTCCCGATGATCCGGGCGGCTCCGGCCTTTTCCAGGGTTTCCCGGGGACGGAAACCCCAGCTTACCCCCAGGGGGAAGCAGCCGACATTGATCGCGGTTTCCATGTCGATCTCCGAATCCCCCATAAGAATCGTCTCCCTGGGGGTGCAGTCGAGCTGGACCAGTATTTCCCAAGCCCCCGCCGGATCGGGCTTGCGGGGAAGGCCGGGGACCTCCCCCCATACCAGGTCGAAGGCGCCCCGGGGGAAGGAACCCTCCA
Source organism: Treponema sp. (assembly GCA_031288815.1). The sequence goes on along the minus strand of JAITQR010000320.1, from coordinate 2,532 downwards.
CCACCAGTTGGGATACCGGATCGGGCTTGTTGCTGAGGACGGCGGTCCGGAGCTGGCGGCGGCGCAATTCCGCCGCCAGATCGGCCATGCCGGGGTAAGGCCGGGAATGAACCAGGGGATTCTCCATGTAGAATCGCTGAGCTTCTTCGGCGAGAAGGACAGCGGTTTCCTCGTTCCGCTCCTGTTCGGGAAGCGCGTTGAAGGCGAGCCGCCTGATTCCCCAGCCGATGATTTTTTTGTAGGACTCACGCGGCAGGGAGGGAAAGCCCCGGCCCTCAAGGGCACGGTTCATGCAGGCGGCTATATCTCCAAGAGTATCTACCAGGGTACCGTCCAGATCGAAAATTACGCAACGGTATTTCATGAAGTCTTATTATGATGAATCATGTTGGAACATACTACCAGACTTTGCAAAAAAATAAAGGATTTTCTTTCTTATGCATGACATTATTAAGCGTGGAACAAAAAAAATTTAAAAATGTAGCTTTTATTTAAAAATTAAAAATTTGTTCCCCTTCGACCGGCACGTTTTCTACCCGGAGCGTGCCGGAAGATTGTACGGCAAATGGAATCTGTCTGCAATGGTGAGACATTATAGACAGAATTCTTTTATATATCCGACAGCTTGCTGTACTTCAAAAAAGCCGCCGGTTTTGATACAAAACCAGCGGCTTTTTGCCTGCTCCCGGTAATTTTTTCGGCATTCCCTTCGAAAAACCCCTAAGATCCTGCCTGGTGATTTCCCCGAGCATCTTCCCCTTGAAATAGGGGACCCAATAGACATTGACACGCTCAAGGCAGCGTCGAGCGTGAATTTTTCCGGTGGTGATACTGTGGGATCTCTTTTCTTCGACATAAGGGGGATTCACTATAACCCCAGAACCGCCCAAGGTAGTTTTCGACCGATTCAGCTTTCTTGGCAGCAATTCCAAATTCAAAAAAATGCCGAAAAATAAGGCATGGGACGGGGAATACTTAAGACCCTTATCGGGTATTGGACTTTCAAGATTTGAGATGTTCCGAAAGAGAGCAGACTTACACCGTGGTCTGGGTTTTTGAGGAGAGAAGAAACTTTATGAAGATATTCCCTTCTCGCTGGTTTTGCGGTCTTCGTACCGGATCGCAAAAGAGGAAATGGGGGCGAAAGTCCTCTATCACATACACGCTTCCAGGGTAAAAGTTCCTATGCCAAAAACTCGAAGCTCGGCCTGCTTCTAATTTTGCCCTGAATTTCGAAATATTTTTCTGGTCCATCATTGTATGACTAATCAATGCGGTATACTATACTGCATGGATACGCGAAAAACCCTTCCCCGGGCGGTGCTTTCCCGGATTTACTTTATTGACCAGGAAATTGCATTGGGGAAATACCCTAACGTCAACGATCTGGCGCGGGAATACGAAGTCGGCACAGCAACCATCTACCGGGATATTGAATATATGCGGGATATGCTCAGCGCGCCAATTGAGTACAGCGCGAAGAACCGGGGCTGGTTCTACGCGGAAAAAACCTTTCGCTTGCCAGCTCGCTTTGCCACAGCCAGTGATATGCTGGCCCTAGGTATGGCTAAAACTCTGCTGTCTCTTTACCGGGATACCCCGCTCTACAATTCCGCCAAACAGCTTTTGGATGATATTACCGCCCCGCTTACCAAAGACGATTCCGGCGTGGTACACCCTTTGTATGAAAACCGTATTGTTGTACCTCCCGTAGCGTCCGCGCCGGTTGACTCCAAACTATGGGATTGTATTATTTCCGCAATGCGGGAAAACCACCTTATCACTTTTGAATATCGTGGAACCTGGGATGAAAACTACCATACCCGGCTGGTCCGGCCCTATCAACTGCTTTTTGATAATGGTGTCTGGTTCCTCTATGGGTATGCGGAAGAACGATCGGCGGTACGAATGTTTAATCTTTCAAGGATACAAAATATTTCCTTGACCAACGAAATTTTTAAGCTGCCGGAAAATTACGACTATGTCACCCAAACCGACGGCAGTTATTTCGGCGTTTTCATCGGCGAAAAGTATCGTTTCAAGATTGTCTTTAGTACTATCAGCGGAAGATGGGTTAAAGAACGGAAATGGGCAGCCGATCAAAAGATTGAAGAAACAGAAAATGGGCTTGTCATTGAATTTACATCGACCCAATACGACCGGGTACTCGAATGGGTCCTGTCACGAGGTACGGACGCGTTTCCCCTGGAACCGCCGGAATTAGCCGGGGAATGGAAAAGACATGCCCGGGGAATGATGAAGAAGGTTTTAGGAAGAGAAGAATGTCAGACTAAGATACGGTAAATATTAGAGTTATTCGGAAACTGAAGTCTCCGAATAACAGCCGCTTAAAAACAATTTTCAGGATCATTTTTGCAGGATGGTACAGCGGATAAATACGCTTTACATTTAATGGAATTGACTGTATCAGATATATAAAGAGGCGCTAAGGTTATGTATGATCAAGAAGGTTTTTATCTCAATAAATCAGACTTTGCAAATTTCAGGGAAGTATGCATGGGCGCCATATCT
>JAITQR010000308.1 GCA_031288815.1 Treponema sp. | reverse complement strand
ACCAGGGAGACGCGGTTTAAAAGTCCCGAATCCCGGATAATAACCATCATGCCGTAGATCGCCACCAGGCCGGGGATAAACCGGGGGATAAGGTACAAGGCCCCGATAAGCTTGCTTGTCCTTGATTTGGTAAACCGGAGGTACATGGCCAGGAGATAGGCGACTACCATGGCGATAAGGACGGTGCTGACCACCACCCCCAGGGTAAACAGGATGCTTCCCCGTTCCAGGGGATTCGTGAAAAAATAGGTGTAGTTCTCCAGGGTAAACTTGTGGGTTTTTCTTTCCCGAAAACTCCGCAGTATCGAATTGAGGATAGGGTAGGCAACCACCAGCATAACTACCAGGAATGAGGGCAGTACAAAAAAATAGGCGGTGGCCCTGTTTAAAAAACGCACAGTCTTCTGATTCACGTAATCCCCCCGGAGGCCGGAGGAACCGGGAGTTCCCGGTCCCGTCCGTCCGCTTTGTTATGGCAGCACCGCGATGGTCTCGTTCCAGACCCGGTACAGTTCCTGTCCCAATTCACCGATGGTATTGATCCTGAAGGCGCTTACGTCCAGATCTTTCACCGTCGCCGCCTCCTTCGCGTCAAGCATGGAAGCGGGGATCAGCGGAATAGCCGCCATCTCGGCCAGCAGGATATTCTGCGCCTTTGGCGTCAGGAGGAAATCGATGAAGGCGTAGGCCGCCTCGTTCTGGCTTCCGAAGCTGGGTATGCCCAGGATTTGAAGGGAGCCGGTAAAGGCGGGATCTATCTGGTAGATCCTGATACTGGCGGGAAGGGTACCGTTCTTTATGCCCGTAAGGCTCTGATCCGCCCATGCCGGGGCCATATCGATTTCCTTACTGGCCAGGAGATCCAGGGTTCCCTGGTTTTTGTTGGGGTACACCACTTTGCCGGAAGATTTGTAGAGATAGGGGTGGATCTCTTTGAGGTAATCCAAGCCCCGGCCCCACTGGTCCTTCCATTTGGGGTCTGTGGAGGAGAGCGCCTCCTTGGGCAGGAAGTTGTATACGCCGGTGGTAACAAAGGCGCCGCCCGCCCCGCCGGAATCGGGGGAGTTATAGGCGAAACGGCCGGGATGGGCCTTCATCCAGGCGGTCAGCTCCGCGCTGGTCTTGGGCGGATTCGGCACGGTTTCCGAATTGTAGGCCATAACCACGGTGGTTCCCCGGTAGGGAACAAAGTATTCCTGCCCGATGGAGGGCCGGGCGGTTACGTTTTTAAGGTTGGGGATCTTGGATGTGTCCAGCTTGAGGAACATCTTGTCGCCGCCTTCGGCCAGGTAAGCCGAACCATCGCTTTCGCCGAATTCGGCCAAGTCGTAGGTGCTGTTTTTCTGCCCCGACTGGTAAGCCGCCAGAAGCCTGGACATAATGGACTGGTTTCCGCCGCCGGAAGGCATAAACTGGAGTTTCATCACCGCCTTCGTGTTATACGCCGGATCCTTGTTGAATTCGTCCACCAGTTTCTCAAAAATAAGGCGGACATTGTCCGACCCGGATGTCCAGAGATTTACCTCCGGCACGGCTCCCCCGCTTTTCTGGCCGGCCCCCGCGGCGAAAGCCGCGGCGCAAATCAGCAGCGCCAGAACCGTTAAAACAAGCTTCTTCATCTTTCCTCTCCTTGTCACAGTTTCTTGTATTTTCACGCCCCACGGCGCAAAACACCAATACTATTAAAGCACCATTAACCCCCGGCCGGGAATTCCAGGGTTTTCCCGAATTCCACATGGACCTTGTCGTCTACTTTAAGATCCGAAAGCTCCGTCCGCAGGACAAAGGATTTAAGCGTCTCCTCATCCCGCTGGATATTCACCGCCGCGTAATGCCCCAGGATCATAATGGTTCTGACAGTTCCGTTAACGCTGCCCTGTTTAAATCCCCGGAATATCTTTACCTCCTCGGGCCGAACCGCGATTGTTTTGTCATCCCGGTTCAGGAAATTCATATCCCCGATGAACGAGGCCACGTATCTCGTGGCCGGGTTGTCGTATATTTCCGTGGGAGTTCCCACCTGTTCAAATTTGCCCTTGTTCATCACCACGATCCGGTGGGAGATGGCCATGGCCTCCTCCTGGTCGTGGGTTACAAACACCACCGTGATTCCCAGTTCGCTCTGGATCTTTTTCAGTTCTTCCCGCATCTGCATACGGATCTTGGCGTCCAGGGCGGAGAAGGGTTCGTCCAGGAGCAGCACCTCCGGCTGGAGCAGCAGGGAGCGGGCTATGGCGACGCGCTGCTGCTGTCCCCCGGAAAGCTGATTGGGGTACTTTTTCTGGGAACCGCTCATCTTTACCAGTTCCAGCATGGCCTCAATGCGCCGGGCGATCTCGTCTTTGGGAATTTTGCGCAGTTTAAGACCGAAAGCCAGGTTTTCGTAGATCGACATGTGAGGCCACAGGTTGTAGCTCTGGAATACCATGGCGGTAGGCCGTTTCTCCGGGGGAAGGGCGACGATACTCTTGCCGTCGATGGTAATATCCCCCTTCTCGATGCTCAGAAAACCGCCGATGGTGCGGAGGATGGTGGTTTTTCCGCAGCCGGAAGGCCCCAGCATGGTAACCAGTTCCCCGGTGTACACATCCAGGTTTATGTTCCGCACCCCGTCCCCGTTGTCGTAAATTTTATCCATATCGGATATCTGTAATTTAATCTTTCTTTCCGGAATTGCCATACTACTCCCTTATTTTAATTTGAACCCGCCGGCAATCGCGCTGGGCCCAACATACTTCCTCATCAGAATAAGAAAAACCACCGTGGGGATCATCAGGGTTATCGCGAAAACCGCCCCGGCCATAACCGGGTATTCGGCGATAACGCTGTACATCTCTACCGGCATGGTCCGGTATTGGGGAATTCCGACCAGGTAGGTTCCCTGCATTTCTTCCATGGAGCCCAGGAAGGTGTAAATTGAGGCCACCGCTATCCCCGGCATCGCCATGGGGAAAGTAACCGTCATGAAAGTCCGGAAGGGGCCGGCCCCCACGTCCCGGGCGGCCTCCTCCTGCTGGCGGTGCACATTGCCGAAAGCCCCGGCGGGAAGCCAGACCATAAACATCATGGTGTTGATCATGTGGATAATCACCACCCCCACGAAGGTTCCCATAAGATTGTACCGGTAGTAGAGAATCCCAATGGAGGTGTAGAGCCCTATCTTGGGAAAGGCGTTAGTCAGGAGAAACGAAAGCATAAAGAAGCGCCGGAGCGGGAATTTGAACCGGGCTATGGCGTACCCGGCGGGGATACAGAGGACCATGGACACAGCGGTGGTAACGACGGCAAAGACAAATGACAGCGCGATGGAGGAAACGAGATTCTTTTGGGAGAAAATAAATTTCCACCACCTGAAACCAAACTCCTGGGGAATGATCCCCGGCACCTCGTAGACGTTGCCAAAGGCCAGGATAACCAGGTTCAGGATGGGGCCGTAAAAGAAAAGCAGGAAAGCGGCCAGGATGACAAATTCCCAGAACCTCTTTTTACCAACCGCAAAATACAGGCGCTTGGGATTCAGATATCGAAACATGTAAACTCCGGTGTTTGTATGATTCTACCCGCTAAAATTTAATAAATCAAGAAAAATAGAATGATTTAACCGAAAAAAAATGTGATAGTGGTGTATAATTAGCGGAACATTCCCGAAACCAGCCTGGTTTTGGTAAAGGCTTTCGCGCGTTACAGTATGACGCGGACCCTATCGGGGAGGAGCGCAATGAGAAACCTATCGAATATAACGGCCCACTCGGGCTGCGACGGTACGGAGCAGGATTCGCTGGAGTCTATCCTGGCGGGTATACGGAACGGGGCCGACGCGGTAGAGGTGGATATCCGCCGCAATTCGGCCGGGGAGCTTGTCCTTTCCCACGACCGGGACCAGAGCGGGGCCTACCGGGGCCGCGCCTCCCTGGCCGAGGCCTTCGATCTGGTGATACGGGACGGGCGGATCGGCATAAACTGCGACGTAAAGGAGCGGGAAACCATTCCGGCCATTCTGGATCTGGCCGGACGCAAAGGCCTGGGACCCGACAGGCTCATCCTTACCGGCAGCGCCGCCCCCTCAACCGTCAGGGAAGCGCCTGAAACGGCGAAAAAGGCCGGCGTATGGTTAAACATAGAGGAGCTTGTGGAAGATTATTACCGTAGCGGAGCGCCGGCCCTGGAGCCCTACCGCGGCCTTATCGGGCCTGATAAGCAGGGAGACGAAATTCTGGCGGCCCTTCCGTCACCGGATTTTTTACTCGACCCCATCGTAAAGGACTGCCTGAGCCTGGGGGTGGGGGCGCTGAACATGCCCTACGCCGGGCCCCTCCTCCCCCTGATCCCCTCTTTGAAAGCCCGGGGAATCCAGGTTTCCCTTTGGACCCTGAACGAACGGGAAACCCTGAAGCGGGCCTTTGGCCTGGGGGTCTTGAACGTCACCACCAGGAATACCCGCCTGGCGGTGGAACTAAGGGGGACCGGCGAAGGCTCTACCACTCCCGGGGTTTAAAGGCATTCGGATTTTCTATGGTAACCGTGTCACCGGACTGCCGGATCACGTAAAAGCCCTTCCTCAGCGCGTACTCTTTCACGTTCTCCGCCACTATCGCCCCGGCCACCGCCCCAAGAAACTTCCGTCCGTCCCCGTGCTCGTCCGCATAGCGCCGCAGCTTCTCCATCCGTTCTAT
>JAITQR010000254.1 GCA_031288815.1 Treponema sp. | reverse complement strand
CGGGAAGTTGAAAAGAGCCTGGTCTTTTCCGCCAGGACGGGTAATTTTAAATGCGGCAGCGAAGGATGCCACGCGGCGGCGGAACTTACGGTGGAAAACTTCTTCGAGGAACTGCCCGCCATACGGATAGCCCTGAACCTGGACATGAAAGCCGCCTTCCGGGGCGATCCGGCGGCGAAAAGCTTTGAGGAGGTGATCCTCTCCTATCCCGGCTTCGGGGCAATTACGGTACACCGGATCGCCCACTTCTTCTGGCGGGCCGGGGTACCCCTAATCCCCCGGATGATGAGCGAACTCGTCCACGGCCGTACCGGCATCGACATCCACCCCGGCGCCGACATCGGGGAATCTTTCTTTATCGATCACGGTACCGGGGTGGTGATTGGGGAAACCACCGTCATCGGCAAGAACGTAAAGCTCTACCAGGGTGTTACCCTGGGCGCTCTTTCGGTAAAGAAGGAGGAGGGGAACCGCAAGCGGCACCCCACCATCGAGGATGACGTGACGATCTACTCCAACGCCACTATCCTGGGGGGAGACACGGTGATAGGCCGGGGCAGTACCATTGGCGGCAACGTATGGCTTATCTCCTCGGTACCGGCGGATACCATGGTATACACCAGGGCCGGGGAACAGGTGGTAAAGGCCAAACAGGGCTAAACCGGAAAACTTGGGAGGCCGTTTCGGGGCGGAATTCCCAGAACAAAATTTCCAAAACCGGTTGACTAGGCGCGTCTTTTGGGGTACAAATAAAAAGTTACTGGTAGAGTAGTTTAGGTAAGAGGTGGTGTAAAACCGCGCTTTTGAAACCGGTTCAAACTACACGATAAAGAAACAATGCCGCTGTAGCTCAGTTGGTAGAGCAAAGGACTGAAAATCCTTGTGTCAAGAGTTCAATTCTCTTTGGCGGCACACACTGTAGGGCTTGAAAAACGACGGAATCCGGCCTATTTTAAAAACGGAGAAGCAGCATGGGACGGATAAAAAGCGCTCTCGAAATTGCCCTGGAACGAACCGAATCGGTGAAAAGCGATAAGGGCAGCATCGATCAGTTTGAGGCGCGGCAGCAAGGCAAAAAAACCGCCAATGAATTCCTCGAAAATTCCGGAAAAAACCTTGAGGCCGAGTTGAAAAAGATCCCCAAGGAACAGCAGGCGAGTTTTAAGCAGGGGCTTTTTGATGTATTTATCTCCCAAATCGGCCTTCCCCTTTCAAAGGACGATGAGAAACACATTGAAGCGCTGGGCCGGGGGCTTCACGCGATCATCCCCGACAGCCGCTTTTCCGGACTTTTCAGACAGTTTAGCCAGCTTCTTTCCCGTTACCTGGACGAAGTGTCCCGGTATGAGGAGGCAATCCGCCGCCAATACGAGCCCAAACTCCGGCAGAAAGAGGAAGAGCTTAGCAGACGTTTCGGCCGTCAGGTGCAGATCGACCCTTTCCAGGATCCGGAGTTCCTGGGCTTTTACAACCAGCACATGAACGCGCTGAAGTCTAACTACGAGGCCGCCGTGGATCAGATGCGGGAAGAAACCCGGCGGTGCTTTGAGGGGCCGCAACGGTAATAGTACCAAAGAGCCTTAAGTCCCGATCAGGCGTTTCAGCAGGGCGTCGTTATGCCGCCAATCCCGGGCGGTTTTTACCCGCAGATCCAGCTCTATTTTCCAGTCGAAGATCCGGTCCAGATCCTTCTGCGCCGCCTGACGGATAGCCTTGATCATCTGTCCGCCCTTTCCCACCACCATGCCTTTCTGGGACTCCCGTTCAACGGCGATAAAGGCCCGCACCCAAAGCCGCCGGAGGGCCGGAGGCTCCCCTTCCCCCCCGCTGCCGGCCGGGCTGTCCCGAAACTCCATGTCGGCCACATCAACGTAAATTGAATGGGGCAGTTCCTCCCGCAGCCGGGCCACGGCTTTTTCCCGGATTATTTCGGCAATACGGAACCGCACGTCCTGATCGGTGTAGAAATCCGCCGGGTAGAAAGGTTCCCCCGGGGGGGCAAGGCGGAAAAGGCAGTCCCAAAGTTCCCCGAGCCCCTGTTTTTTCAAGGCCGAGATCGGAAAGATCCGATCCGTTTTTAAAGCGGGGATCTTGTCCAGCAGAAAGGCTGATACCCCTTCAAAATCCGCGCCGGAAGCGTCGATTTTGTTGACCGCGACGATTAAACGATCCGCAAGGGAGAGCAGTTTTTCCACGATGGCTTCCTCCTCTCCGGCGGGCGGACGGGCGGCGTCCAGTACGTAGAGGACAAGATCCGCCTCTTCCATGGATCGGTCCGAAACGGAGAGAAGCTTTCTGTTGAATTTTTTCCCGGATTTATGCCGGCCCGGGGTATCCACAAACACGATCTGCCCCGCCGCCTGGTTCACGATACCCCGGATGGCGTTCCGGGTTGTCTGGGGCACGGGGCTTACAATGGCCACCTTTTCCCCGCAGAGCCGGTTCACCAGGGTGGACTTTCCCACCGACGGCCGGCCGACCACCGCCGCGAAGGCAGCCTTCTTTTGCCCATCCATGTACCTATCCTAGCGTTTTTAAGCGGCCAAGACAATCGAAGGCCGGGTCAGCCAAACCTCATGGGCAGCCCGCCGGGCTGGGAACGGCGGGAGACGGTTACGGCAAGTTCGGCTTCGGATACGCTTACCCCCAGCCGGCTGGCTATCAGTTCCGGGGAAAAGCCGGCCCGGTCCAGTTCGGCGGCCCGTTCCACCAGGGGGCGGGTGTCTTCACCGGGTTCCGGGGCGGGGGGAGGAGCCCCGGCCGGGCCGGGAACGAGGACAAACGGGGCATCGGGACCGCCGGCAGGAACGGCGCCTTCCGGAACCGCGCGGGCGCCGGGGGGAGGGGCAGGAGCGCCCGGATCGGGGGAAGCGGGAAGGGGCTTCTCCGGCCCGGCGCCGGGAGAAGCTACGCGGTTTCCCAGGAAGTTGTACAGGGGGTACTTCCGCTGATCCTCAATCCGGGACAAAAGACTTATCCGCCTGTCCACATCCTCAAGCAATTTCTTGAGGCTCCTGATCCGATCTTCCACAAGCTGCGCGTCCCGGTCGGTAACGGCGTCTATCTGGGCTTCAAGTCTGGCTACCGCGTCTCCGCATTCGGCGAGGATGTTTTCGCGGCTGGTTCGCCGTCTGATATAGCGGTGAAAATAGAGAAAGAAAAAACCGCAAAACAGGAGGGAGGCGGTTGAGAAAACAAGCGAAATCATGGGCCTTTAACCGCTAAAATCAATGTTCCGCCCCAAGGCGGGATCCCTGATTACCCGGGCGGAGGCCGCTTTCTCCATGGCCTCTCCGGAATCCCTGGCGGTTTCCCGGCCTTCTTCTCCTCCGGCGTCTTCCCCGGGCTTCCGTTTCCTGGCGTTCCGGTCGTTTATCTGTTCCATCCCCTGGCCGGTATTCTGGGCTTCGTTGACCGACTGTATATGTTCATCGGTGCGCCGCTGGATCTCCACTGAACGGATAGCCTGCTGCAGGGCGAGCCCTTCTTTCTGGGAAGCTTGCAGCTTTCCCACCTTGTCGATCTGGGTAAAGAGGGTCTGAAGGTCAATTGGTTGTATAGCCATCGAATTCCTGTTTAAAATCCACTTCGGATTCTTCGTATGGACCAACCTGAACGAGATCATCCTCAAGGACAAAGGTAACCATTTTGTACTCGGCCCTTACATCAAGTATAGCATCGCGGATGAGGATCTTCACCCCCGGATATACCTTGGAGGAGGCGGAAATCCGGCCCCGAACCTTGAGGCTTTCCAGGCGTTGTTGTATCTGGATTATTCTCTCTTCGGCTTTTTTGTAATCTTTCATTAACATATCCCGGCGATCTATCAGATCCTGCATGTCCGCTTCCTTATCCTCCGGGAGGGATTTCCTTTCTTTTTTTATATTGATAAGGGTTCTCAGGTTTCGCCGTACTTCCTCAAGTTCTTTCCGGGACGAAATCTTGACTTTGTTAAAATGTTCCAGTTCCGATTTGCTTTTGGGATCAAAGCCGGCTTCCAGGATGGTTTCGGTACCGCTTACCGGGCTGCCCAGTATCTTGGCGCTGATCTCCTCCGCGGCCCGCAGCCTCCCCCCCACGATATGGGCCCGTTTGCCCTGGCAGACGATCCGCTTGGCGGCGTCTACATGGGAGTTGATGATGCCGTCGGCCACGGAGACCATGTTTCCGGCCTCCACCTTGGTATTTTCGATGAACCTGGCCCAGACGGACCGTCCGGCCCGGACGATGCTGGCCCCTTTGCCGTTGATCCCCTGGTTGACGATAATGTCTCCTTCGGCGTCAAGCTCCGCTTTACCGACCGTGCCGTGTACCTCGATGTTTCCCGTGGCCTTTATAGAAAACCCGTCGTCTACGCTGCCGGTGATAACTACCGTCCCCAGGAATATGATATTCCCCGTTTTGAGATTTACGTCTCCCTTTACCGTATAGATAGGCTGGACGTTGATCTTGCCGTTTACCAGCACTACCTGGCCGTTGATATTGGCAAGGATCGTAACCTCATCCTCCGCCACACGGACATTCTCGCCCAGGGGCAGGGGAATATCCCGGCCGTTTTTCGCGGGGATATTCTTCCCCGTAACGGTTCGGCCGACAGTACCCATTTCCGGGAGTATTACCTTGGCCAGGGGCTGATTTTCCACCACATTCTGAATGATGTTGAGTTCCTTAAAATCGACCTGGCCGTTGTTTCCTTCCTGGAGCCGTACCTTGGACGGATCGGTCTCGAAGTTGTACCTGACATAGGCGTCCCTGCCGTCCACGGCCTTGGTTCCTTCCGCCGCCAGTACGGCCTCTTTGTAAGCCGGCCTGTCGGCGAAGTCCCGCAGGAAATCCTCTTTGATCCCGTGAACCACGTTATGGGAGCGCAGATAGCTGAGATAGGTCTCGTAGGGAATATCGCTTCCCCCTTCTCCCGGCTGAGTAACCTTGACATAAACCCTCATTTCGTCGTCGGAAACATCCACCGTAAGGGTACTGCTGTTGACACTCTGGTGTTCAAAATCGCCGATTTTTACGTACAAGCCGGCCCGTTCCTCCACGATCTTGCTTATCAGTTCTTCGTCGACATCCACTACGCCCCGGTTGTTTAAAGCCTCCATGGCATGGGCGTCCGCGATAGGTTCCCCTTGTCCACGGGGAGGAACGACTTTGAGAAAGGCGCCTTCCGGGCGAAGCTGCACAAAGGCCTCCCCGTCCCGGTCATTGGAGACCGCCACTTCCTCATCCTCTATCTCCTCCAACAGGGCCGCGTGGCTGTCTTTCTTCCGGGCCCGAATTCTTTCGTAGGCCCGGATCTTCCAGTCTTTTTTTCCGGTTCCCAAAAAGCCGCTAAACCCCTTTTCGGTTACCTCGTACTCAAGCCGTCTTACGGGAATGTCCAGAAGGGTGGCCGCCTCGGAAACCGCGATCTCCAGGGTCGCGCCCGAGGTTTCCACCGCGCGTATATTTCTATCCTGTTCCAGCCGTTCCTTAAGCGCCTGTTGAAGCCCGACAAGATCAGTCATACGATCCTTCTTACACGATTCCTTTGTGGATATTTGTCAGTCGTGAACGGAGACGCAGAATCGCTTTGGTATGAAGCTGAGATACCCGTGACTCGGTCACTTCCAACACCTGGCCGATTTCCTTGAGAGTGAGATCTTCGTAGTAGTAAAGGACCAGTATCTTCTGTTCTTTATCGGGCAGATCCTTGATGGCCTCGATTATCAGCCGGCGAATTTCATCTTTTTCAACAATAACGTCCGGGTTAAGGCTGGCGGGGGATTCGATACTATCCCCGATGGAGACCTTGTCGTTTTCATCCCCGGAAAACCACACATCGTTCAGGGAAAGCACCGAGGTTCTGGATATCTTCATCAGAATTTTGAGGTATTCTTCCTCGTCCATTCCCATGGCGCTGGCGATTTCCTGATCCGTAGCGGTTCTGCCCAACTGGGCTTCCAGGGCGCCTATGGCGTCCTCCACTTCCCGGGTTTTCTGCCTGACCGACCGGGGAACCCAGTCGATGGAGCGGAGTTCGTCAAAAATAGCCCCCCGGATCCGGGTAACCGCGTAGGTTTTGAATTTAACGTTTTTCCCCGGATCGAATTTATCAATGGCGTCCAGAAGCCCGAATACCCCAAAGCCTACCAGATCGTCGAATTCCACATTATGGGGCATGCCTACCGCGATTTTTCCCGCCACGTACTTTACCAGAAGGGCGTACTGCTTGATAAAAGCTTCCCGAATTTTCGGATCCCGGGTTTTGCAGTATTCCTTCCAGAGTTCTTCTTCAGAT
>JAITQR010000236.1 GCA_031288815.1 Treponema sp. | reverse complement strand
TAGCCTGCGGTATGTCCTTTTTGGATAAGTTTTTTTAAAGTCTCTCGTTCTCCCTCGGTCAGGGTTACCCGGTATTTGATATTTGGTTTGAGCATAGTTCCCTCCTGCTATAAGTATCGGAGGGAATTTCTGTCACATTAAGCGTATTTAGAGTTCGGGAAGTACTAGTACCTTGATTGAACTAAACAGTCGGGTAAGAAAGAAACCGGGAATGAAGAATATTAACCACGAAGGCGCACAAAGGTACACGAAGGGCCGGATTTCCTAATGTTATTCCTCCTTCGTGCGCCTTCTTCGCCTTCGTGGTAAAATTTCAAAGTATGTCTTTTAGGCTAATCAAGCTACTATAGCCATGGCAAGACGGGAAGAGTCCGGGACGCTTCCTGAGCCCGCCGGCTTCCGTTTTTGGGCGCCGCGTTTGTCCGTATCTACCTGTTTCGCGCTGAATTAGGATAAAAAGTGTGTGTTTTGTCCCAAATCAGTATATACTGTTAAAGACAGCGTTAAAAAATGAAACGCGGACTGTTTCTCTAGTTTTTTCCGCCGAAAGGGGATATCCTGAGACTGGAAATGTGTGTCCATAAACCGAACTTGGGCTCTTGGCCGGCAGTTTTTCTCGCTCTCTTCCTGGCCGCCTGTGGCGAGATGGACACCATACTGCCCTTCAGCGTTACCTACCAGGTAAGCGCCCTGGTGGGAAACGCTTCCCTGGAGAACTATTCGGTTATCGGAAAAGACGACGCGGTACAGCCGGTTTTTATAAGTCCGGTGCTGAACGATCCCGATCTTACCGGGCTTTTGGTGTATCTGCGGAGCCCGGAAGAGGAAATGGTGGGGGAGAAGGTTTATTACCTCCTAAAGACCGCGGAAGACCCGATGGCTCCGTCTCAAAGTCCGGCGGAGGATCCCTCGTCCTGGAGCCCGGCCTGGGAGGAAACCCAAGACCCGGTGGAAAGCGAGAACAGCGAAACCGCCGAAGATACCCAGGAAAAAGAAGAAGAACCCGAAAAAACCGGGAACGAAATCGTGGACCCCACGAAAGAGAGGGAAACCCTTATCCACGTTTCCCGCCTGGACAGGAGTCTCCCCGCCTTTCCGTTTCCGGAAGACCTAAAAATAGGCGATTATTTCCTGGTTTTTGAGGTGCTGGGGGAAAAGCAGACCCTCTACCGGACGGAACGGCGTATCTGTTACATTGGCGACGCGGAATTTACCCTGGGCGATATACAAAGCTACCTTCCCGGACTCAGCGCCGGATCTTTCCTGATCCCGCCGGGACTTTCCGTTATGCTGGAGACCCAGGTTGCCGCGGATGAAAGACTCGACCCCTATATCGTCTGGTATGACGGGAGGCGGCGGATCGCCGAAGGTCGAATCGCCGATGGAACCGGCCGTCTCCTCTGGGAGGCTTCGGCCCAGACGGGGTTTCATACTATCCGGGCCGAAGTGTTCCCTTTTAGCCCCACCGGGGTATCCTTCGGAACCGGGAATTTCCGGACAGGGGATCGGGCTTCCGTTTCGGAATTGCGGGGAAAGGTGAAGGAGCTAGCCCTGCCGGTCTCGGTAAAAGGGGGAAAAGGGGGCTTGTCGGCCCCCGAAGGGAAGGTCCTCTATTGGTACCAGTTCGCCGGAAATCTCCGGGATTCCATGGCAAACGGCAGCAGGGGAAAGGATCTTACCGGGAGCGGCGCCAAGAATTTACACTGGGTTCCCTCGGAGGGGATCTACGGTCTTTCGCTTAAAGCCGGCAATACCTGCCAGCCTCCCCGCTCGTTCTTCGCCATGAACGAGGAGAAACAGGGGGGGGCTTCTTTCCTCCTGCGGGTAAAACCCGTGGCGGAGGGGACGCTTTTTACCGCGTCTTTCAAAGCCGCCGGCTCAGCCGGGGACGCTTTAACCATGAGCGTCGTTTACCGGGAACAAAGCTTACAGCTTAACCTGGAATCGGAAGGGTCAAGGGCCCTTGGCTCCTTACCCCTGGATATGTATCTGGAGGATTCAGCGGGAAGTTCCGCCGGGCCTTCCCTGAAAGATTTTATCGCGGTGGAAGCGGGTTTTTATGTCCGGGAAAACGTTTTTACGGCGGCCCTGAGTGTGGAGGGGGACGGGAAGTTCGGGGAAGGAACCATGCTGCCCGGCCTCTTCCGGGCGGATTCCCCCGAGGACCCGGAGGATTTTCCCGTCAATTCGGTGGAAATAGAACTTCCCTATCCCCTGAGCGGCGAAATAAGCTGCAGCCTGGGAAGCTCCCAGGTGTCACCGCCGCCGGCAAGGGAAAGCCGGAGCCTTGGGGCCGAAAACAGCCTTGAGGAAACGGCTTCCTCCGCCGAAGCGGTAGCGCCGGCCGGCGCCGAAGACCCGGCACCGGCCGAAGCTTCCGGTTTATCCTCCGCCGGGGCCCCGGCGGAGCGGGATCCCTCCCAGGCCGTGCCCTATCCGCTGGCGATATTCGACGAGTTTGCCTTAGTATCCCGGTTCCCCTCACTTGTCCGATAAATGAAACCCGCCGGCCTTAAGGCGCTTCTTCTCGTCCTGGCGCTTTCGAGCTGTCTCCTGCGTCAAAGGCGCGAGGTACCGCTTCCCGGTTTCCCGGAAAGACCCGTCCTGGAGGAGGAAACACCCGCCGCCATGCCCCGGATCCAGATCCAGGATTATGAGGGCAGGGCGGAGGGGGGGAGCATCCCCGAATGGGTAAACCGCTACTTTAGCGAAGGCGAAGGGGGTGTGGAAAAGATGGCGGAATACCAGGGGAAATACCTCTTTATCGGGAAAAACCAGGGGAGCAATCCCAAGGCTCTCGGCCAGTGGCAGGCGGCTTTTTCACCTCCCCAGGATTTTGCCCAACTGGCGGCGTCCCGGATAGAGGCCCGTCTGGTAAGAGGCGCCGGGGACGGCTACCCGGACAATGTTTACGGCCCCTTTTTTGAGGCCATGGTAAAAAAAGCCTACGACGCAAAGTACCAGGGGGTACAAAAAGAAAAGGGCTTCTGGGTTCGCCTTGTTCCCCCGTATGTCCCGCCCGCCGAGCCGGGGGAAGGGGAAGCCGGGGCTGAGGAAACGGCGGAAAGGCCGGTGTATGTCTTTCTGGTGCTGCTCAGCGTTGACCGGCCGGCCTTCGAGACCCAGGTGGGCGGGATCGTTGACTCGGCAAGGGGGGATCTGCCCCTCCCCCGGAGCCAGGAGGCCGCGGTAAGCCGGGTGCGTGAAAACTTCTTCGACAGTTCGTTTTGATATAAACAGTGTCTGTCCACAAAACCGGTTACTTTGCGAACAGATTCCAAATAGGGGCGCTTGCCGATTCCCGGTTAATCCCAATATACTCCACTAATGGATACGCTATTGCTCTGGGGCCTGGGTATTATCAGAACGGTCCAGTCGGCCGCCAGCCCGCCGCTTACCGGCTTTATGAAGGGGGTAACTTTTTTCGGTTCCGCTTCCGCCTATATGCTGTTCTTGCCCCTTGTCTTCTGGTGTCTCGACGAAAAAAAGGGGGTCCGCCTGGGCGTAACCCTTATGATCTCGATCCTCATAAACATGGCTCTCAAATTCGCCCTGGACCAGCCCCGGCCCTTCTGGGAAGCCTGGGACCCGGCGGTAGGGATGGTTTCGGAACGGTTTAACGGTTTCCCCTCCGGCCACGCCCAGAATTTCCTGGTCATGGGGATCATCGCCGCCTCCTGGGGCGGCAAAAAACGGCACTACGCCCTGGCCCTTTTCCTGAGTCTGCTGATTGGCTTTTCCCGGATCTACCTGGGCGTTCACTTCCCCACGGATCTTTTGGGCGGCTGGATCCTGGGCGGCCTGGTTCTCGCGGGCTATTTCCTCCTGGAAGATAAGGTTGAGGCTCTCCTCGTGGAAGGCGGCCCCCGTATCCAGAGAATCGCCGCCGCTACGGCCGCTTTCGTCATGATCCTCTACCGGCCCCAGGAGGAACTCCTGATGCCCGGCGCCTTTGTGCTGAGCATGGGCCTGGGCTACGGTTTTACCGCCCGGCGCCTCCGTTTTTCGGCGGAGGGGGTTTTCGGCCGGACCGGCGCGGCCAGGTTCCTTACCCTGGGGGCGCGCTTTATCGCCGGTACCGCCGGCATGACCCTGATCTTCGTCCTTTTAGGACGCCTCGACCGGGGAACCTCCCCCTATTACCCGCTGTTCTATTT
>JAITQR010000161.1 GCA_031288815.1 Treponema sp. | reverse complement strand
GTAGATATTTCGGGCTAGGCGGTATAATGGGCCCGTTTGTGGTTGCCCATGCGCATCTTCACTGGCCCAATTCCTAAATCTTCCTAATCAACACCCTGTCGATCCGGTTACCTTCCATGCTGACAACTTTGAACTCGTAGCCGTTGTAGCTGAACTTCGCGTCCGGGCGGGGCATCTCCCCGGCCAGGTCCAGGATGAAACCCGCGAGGGTATGGTAGTCCTGGCGGCCTTCCGTGTTGAGGCTGCTTAGTTCCAGTACCTGTCCCACATCGTCGATGCTTACGCTGCCGTCGGCGAGCCAGGAACCGTCTCCCTGGGGGAGGAGTTCTTCCTCTTCCGGCGCGCTTTCCGAAAGCTGGCCGACTATTTCCTCGACCAGATCCCGGACGGACAGGAGGCCGGCGAAGCCTCCGTATTCGTCCATCACGAAAAGGTAGTCTGTCCTGCCCCGCTTGAAGGCTTCGAAGGCCTTTAAGGCGGACATGGTTTCGGGTACGAAGGGCACCTTCCGGATCAGGGGCTTGAGGCCCTGGGGGAGGCCGTCGGGGATGGCCTGGAGTATGTCCTTCAGGTATACCGCCCCGGCGATTTTATCCAGTTCGCCCCGGGCTACGGGAAAGCAGCCTTGGGCGGCGTGGTTCTTCACCATGTCCCGGATTTTGTCGAAACCGGCGTCCAGGTCCAGCCATTCAATTTCGGATCGGTGGGTCATGAAGGCGCCGGCGTTGCGGTCTCCCAGGTAGAAGACCCCTTCCACCATGGTCCGTTCCTTGCTTTCCACCACCCCGGATTTTTCCCCCTCCGCCAGGGCGTTCCGCAGTTCGTCTTCGGTTATCCCCGAGACAGAGGGGTCGCCGATTTTGAATATCCGGCAGGTCAGGGCGGAGGCGCCGGCGTAGAAGCCGAGCAGGGGCTTCCAGGGTAGGGAAAGGGCGGCTATCAGAGGGAGGCAGCCGGCGCAGATTTTTTCCGGGGCGGAAAAGGCGATGAGCTTTGGGAGAAAGTCCCCCAGGATCACCGCGGCAAGGGTAAAGGCGGCGATAACCGCCGCCCCGGCGAGAAGGTCCCCCGATAGGCCGGCGGCTTCCCCGCCGGGCAACAGCCGGTCCCCCAGGGGCCGGATCAGGTTAAAGCCCCCCAGCAGCCCCGCCAGGATCCTGAGAAAGGCTATCCAGATACGGCTTGCCGAAAGGAAGGGCTCCGGGTTTTCCGCCGCGTCCAGGGCCCGGCGGTACTTTTGTTCTCCCCCCTCGGCCATGGCCCGCATCCGGCTCTTACGGGCGGAGACAAGGGCGTTTTCAAACAAGGCGAAAAAGCCTCCCGCCAGTATAACCGCAAGAATGATCAGGATCTGCAAAAAAGGCTCCTGGTCAGGAGCCCGGATACCCCCCGGGTCCTCCATATCAAACCCCCATCTCTTCCCTGGTAAGGGGCCGTTCAATGCGGATACCGTTTTCCGATGTCTCCAGAGTCCGGTTCAGCCCGTCGGGGGTAAATTCCCCCAGGATCTGCACTATCGGGAAACGGGGTTTTTCCGGATTAACGTCCACCACCTGCCCCCGCTTCCCGTCGGAAAGAAGAACGTAAAGCCCAATAGGGTAGATCGACAGGGAATAAACCAAAGCCCGTACCACCGTTTCGTTGTATTGGTTTCCCTCGTTTTTGAGGAGTTCCAACATTCCGGTATAGCCGTCTTTCGCCTCCCGGTGGGGCCGGTGGGATGAAAGGGCCTCATAGGAGCAGGCCACGGCGATGATCTTGGAATAGAGGCTGATCTTGTCCGCGGTAAGATGCCTGGGGTAACCCGAACCGTTTTCCCGCTCGTGGTGTTCCAGCGCGCCGATGCACACCGACAGGGGAAACTTGAAAGATTTAAGGAGGCTGTAACCCAGCAGGGTATGGGTAAGGATCGCCCTGCGCTCCAAGGGGTTCAGGGGGCGGTCGCTTAGGTATATCTCCGGGGGAAGTTTGATCATCCCTATCTCGTGGAACAGGGCGGAGACCCCCAGTTCAATAAGCCGGTGGTTGGGCAGCTTGAGGTATATCCCGATGATGAGGGTAATAATCGTGGACCACACGGTGTGGGTAATCAGGTAGTTCTGATTCTTCTCGGGTTCGGTATTTTTCTGAATCCGCAACAGGTAGCGTCCGTCTTCCCGGATAATGTCCAGGCAGGATTTGATCTTCTCCGCCGCCACATTATAATCCATTTCGCTGCTGACCGCCGCCTGTTGAAAAAATTCCTCTACCAGCTTTCTAAAGTCCCTGTAGAATTGTTCCGCCCGCTTTATATTTTCACGTTCGCCAAACGCCGCTTCACCGGAATTTTCGACCGTGTAATACTTTCGGGGTTCCCCGTCGCTGATTACGCTTTTAAAGCCCCATTTATCGGCGGCCCTTATCAGTTCCGGCGAGAAGCGCATTTCCGGGGCGGTAAGGACAAAATCTTCGTCCAGATACACCGGCCGGGAGAAATAGCTGCCTGGGGGAATACTCTGGATCGGGTGGTTTTTCATCGCACGTTGACTCGGCTTTCCCTTTTATCTATCATGGCCTTGGAGACATTATAGGGGATTCTTCTTTGAAATTCAAACTGATTTTTGCGGTATTTAATATTGTAATCCTTGCCTTTCTGTTTTTTGTCTGTTTCGCGCCTTTTTTTGTCTTTGGATCCGGTATAAGACCTTCTTTCCAGCGTTCCGTCTGGCCTCTGGCGCTGCTTCTTGTGCTCATCCTCGCGGCCCTGGATGTTTACTATGCCTTGAACTACCGGCTTTTTTCTCTTCTGGAGCGGGAAGACTGGCCCGCCCTGTCCGCTTACCTGGAGGAACAGGTACTGCGGAAAGGCCGCTATTCCAACCGCCTGGTGAAGCTGCTGGCGACTACCTACCTGGTGATGTCCGATATCCCGGCGGTTGTGGGGCTTGAAAACAGGCTCGCCATCGGAAAACCGGCGCTGGTGGAACGCAACGCCCTGGTGTTCGGGGCGGCCCGGATTCTGGGAAAAGATTACGCCGGGGCGGTCAGGTTTTTTTCCTCCCGGATTGGCGGAGGCGGGGGCTGGCTGAACTGCTACTACGGTTTCGCCCTGCTTTTGGACCGGAAGTTGAAGGAGGCGGCCGAACAGTTCCGCCTTCTTGCCGCCGGATCAGCCGACCCGCTGATATCCGGACTCTCCGCCTGGTTCCTGGCGGACGCCCTGCGGGGCCGTACCGGGGAGTCATACGCCGAGGTGACCGAGAAAGGCCGCCTGCGGGTCAGGCAAAGCCTGAAGAACCGGGCCGCCTGGGACGCCGAAGCGGGGAAACTCGAGACCGACGTGCATGTGGCTGTTCTCCGGAAGTACATCGGCGAGGCGGGGGACTGGATCTTTGGATCGGAACAGGGCCGGTAAAAAAATCGCCGGAAGAGGGAGTTTGCCATGAGGATCTTTGACAAATCCGCGAAGCTTGACAATGTGTGTTACGACATCCGGGGGCCGGTACTTAAGGAGGCAAGACGCCTTGAGGACGAGGGCTTTCATATTCTCAAGCTCAACATCGGGAACCCGGCTCCTTTCGGTTTCAACGCCCCGGACGAAATTATCCACGATATCATCGTCAATCTGCAGAACGCCCAGGGCTACTGCGATTCCCGGGGGCTTTTCGCCGCCCGGAAGGCGGTTATGCAGGACTTTCAGTCAAAAGGGGTGATGGACGTGGGGGTGGACGACATCTGGATAGG
>JAITQR010000133.1 GCA_031288815.1 Treponema sp. | reverse complement strand
ACCTTTTTTTCAAACCTGTTGGTCATTTGAACCATGTCGTTTACCTTCTGCGCCACCATTGGATCCTCCGATCCCCGGGCGTCGCGTTTCAGTTCGGGAATAATTTCCCCGTTCAATTCTTTTACTTTTAGTTCCCCCGCGGCGATATATATTTCCAGCTCCTTAAAGTACTCCGCGTTGTGGTCAAACATAATATCAAAGAGGCCGATGTCTTTTAACAGATCCATGCGGGCCTTTTCCAGATCGGCGCTGATCCGGTCAATCTGGACCTCGATCTTTTCATAGCGGGAAATAAAAGTCTTAAAACCGTTAAACATCTTTCCCACAATAGGGATTTTGTTTATCATGGCGGAGGGCGACAATTCGTCGATATTCGCGCCCTTTATGGTACCAAGCAGATTGGTCATCATGGTTCCCACATAACCGGTATCTTTGTTGCGCACGTTTGCCAGCACGCCGTCGGAAAAATCGGCGATTTTACTTTGAATACCCACCGCGTATTGTTCGATCTGCTGTGCATCGGTAACGTTAATTGTTTCCGCCAGCTCCTTCACCCTCGGCGCCAGGTCTTGGGAAACAGCCAGCCCCTTTGCGCCCTCCGCGTTTATTATCTCTTCCATCACGATCCCCCTGTGTTAAGCTTTCCTTAATTTGTGATTAGTTCCATTATCTTCCGCATGGTATCCGGGTTGGGAAGCTGGATAACTTTTTTGACCTGTCCCGGTACCCCGTTTATGTCAAACTGTTTTCCCGCCTGCCGTCCCGAGGCTATGCCGGTACGAAAACCGAGGGTTTCCCAGGCCAGGGTTTGAATTTCTTCCTCCAGCAGCGCGTCTATCACCCGGTCGCCGTTATCGGTCAGGGCGATGAAGGGGTGGGCGCTCCAGACCGTGGGCTCCGGGTATAAGACCACGATGTCGTCTTTGATATAAGCCCATTCGGCCGGATGTTCCACCGAGAATTCCAGTATCTGGCTTTCGTAACCGACAATAAGGGGCTTCGCGCCGATTCCGGTTTTAAGGAAACTGTTAAACAGGTCCGCCGACGAGGATTCAAGATAGCCCAGCTTGCCGAAAAACCGTTTTAATTCCCCTCCGTTTGCCGCGAGGCTTTCCCCGGTCGCCACTTCCCCGCGGTTCAGCATATTGGCCACGAGCCCCGCGAACATGTTGCCCGAATTGGACTTCAGGGGATCGGTGGAAAGGACATGCATATACCCGTACAACTCGTCAAGGCCGACATCCGTCCATTTTGTATCCGCCAAAACGGCGTCTATCAATTTGAGGAGGTCGATATATTCGGTTTCCTCTTCGGTGTGGACCCAGCCCTGTTTTTTGAAAGCCTCGGAGACAGGTTTTCTGGTGTACAGTACGATGGGGGAATTGAAAACAACTTCCGCCCGTTTATAGGCGGAACCGTAGTTTTGCTTGTAGAGCTCAAGGGCCGTATAGTTTGAGGGGAACAGGTAGTCCATACCCTCAAGAGGGGCGCTTACCATATCTATGGATCCGGCTTTTTTATAATGAACGGACACGGCGTATTTTTTTAACATGGCGCCCGCGAAGCGTTCGTCGTCAAAGAGGCCGGACTTTTCGCCTCCCAGGTAACCGTCTACGGATATTTTCCGGGGTTTCGACTTCAGGACAGTTTGATACGCGATACCGGCGGCAATAACGAGTACAAGGATTACCAGCCCCGCGATTCGGCCCTTCATGAATCCTCCATCCTGATGGTGCTTTCCAGCAGTTTGATATCCGCCTCAATATCTATAACTTCGCTGGAAATCAATTTGGAAAACTGTAAAACCATCCCTTTTAAAATCGATTCCAGCGCGCCAAGCGTTCTTTCCCGCAGCGAGGCCAAATGAACCGTTTCGATCTCGACGGATATTACATTGTCGTATTTTGTCAGTATTTCATTCGCCCTGTCCAAATAGTAATTAAAAAAACGCCGGGCCATTACCGCCTTGGCGGGATTCTTTTTGATATATTCGATTATTTTGCCCCCTTCCCGGTAAACGCTTTGGGCCTTTGTTTTTATCCGCGGATCTTTTGATTTGTCGATTACCGCCTTGATTGAAGACAGGTCTTTTTCCCCTTCTTGCAGCAGGGTCATAATTTCCTCGCCGTTTTTCATGTCCTCTATATTTACGCCGGCAAGGCGAAAAACCGGGCTGAGGAGGAAACTTAAACCCGCGTAACAGCCCAGGGACAGAAGGGCGGCTATACCAATGGTCCACCGCAGCAGGATGAGCGCGGCGGCAAATACGCCAAGGGCGAGGGCGAGGGAAACGGCAACGCTTAGCCAGCTATCTTTTTTCACCGGAAGCCTTCCTCAATTGTAGCCTTTGGCGTTTTTAAAGGCCGCCACCAGATCCGTCTTTCCGTCAAAAACCCTGGCCCTGGTCAGCGACGCCAGGCCCTCAAGCTGTGTCTGGTTGGCGTCCCCGAACATGATGGAAAACACGGGAACATCCAGGCTTTCCATACCGCTTGTTTTATAGAGACTGCTAAACTCCGCGGAATAATCAGTGGATTCTCCGTCGGTCATGACGATGATGGAACTGATATAGTCCCGGATATTGTACCCCCGCATCATCTGGAAACACCGGACAATGGGCGTGTATATATCCGTTCCGCCTCCGGTCCGCGCGGAATTAACCTGGCCGTACGCGTCAAGCAATTTTTGGGGATCGTTTCCCGATACGCTGATAATCTGTCTGACTCCGTTGTCGAAGAGGACAAAAACGTTTTCGTCTTTTTCGCCGGCGGACAGCAGATTCCTTTTCGCCATATCCTGATCCAGCAGATTCCGTATGGCTTCCTTAAGCTGCTTTTCCCCCAGGCCCGCCATGCTGCCGCTAAAGTCAAGACAATAAAACGTAAGGGAAGGCTTTCTGAGCTTCTCCTGGTACAATTCCAGGGCCTTTTCTATGGCCGCCGCGCCGGGCATCTTAACTACCGACAAAGTTTTACCGATATCGATTCCCTCGTCGGCCTTAAAAACGTTTTCGTTTTCCTTGCTTATGGGGATAAAGGCCGTGCGCCTGCCCGTTTTTTGAATTTCCGTCTGGACCGGGGGGGACAGCAAATATTCCTGCAATTTTTTAAACAGCGCCTCTTTTTCGGAATTGCCCTTGTCGATATAACCCAGGGGCGAATCGGCCATGGCCACCCCCTCCCTGGGGTAAACCGCGTACAAAACTTCCCGGCCCTCTTCCCTGAGCCGCTTGTTGGCGCTGATGATCAGGGTTTCGTAGTTTACCATGGCGTCGTAGTCCGAGGACAGGAAGAGGTCTTTCAGCCAGTCGGAACTGCCGGAGGAGCGGTTAATGCCCTTGAGCAGTTCGCTGACGGATCGCTGCAATGCCGGATCGTCCAGGTCGCCTGAGCTTATCATTTCCGGGTTGCCGAGGAAGGCGTAGAGAAAGCTGATATAGGCGCAGGCCCCGGAATTCGACTGGGTGGCGCTGGTCATGCAGAAGCTTAAACGTTTTGCCTCGATGGCCGCGAGAATATCGCTGACGGAAACCTCCCGGCCCGTGAAACCCAAGTTACCGGCAAGGCTTTTTTTTATGCCGAATACCACCGGGGTCTGATAAATACTGGCCGTGTGCTTCACCTTGAACGAGGTATCCCCCAGGGATATCCACATGCTGTTCGCGGGCCACACCGCGTCATAGTCCCCGCCTCCCCCTTCCAAAACCTTCATAATATCCAGGGAGCCCATGTAGCTTATACGTATCCCGGCGCCGTTTTTACCGCAGAAATCCTCCAGCAGAAATTCCAGATCCCGGTTTTCGGATCCGGAAACGATGGACAGTGAATTGTTCGAATTTG
>JAITQR010000314.1 GCA_031288815.1 Treponema sp. | reverse complement strand
GCCGGCGGGTTCGGAGGACTACTCGTACATGAAAGGTTCCCGCAGGGTAAAGAGCGGCTGCCCCGTTCCCCCCACGGAATTGGCCTCGGCCACCAGGGTTCGCAGTTCCATCCGCACTTCGTCGATATCGCGGCCCAGATAA
The DNA here is from genome assembly GCA_031288815.1 of Treponema sp. The sequence continues at coordinate 3,111 of JAITQR010000314.1, read as the reverse complement.
TTTTCCACCGTGTTGATCAGTACCCCCCGGCTTACCACCAGGCGGATCCTGCGTCCCGCCTTGACGATGGTACCCGCCCGGGGCTCCTGTTCCAGGATCAGCCCCTTGTCCAAAGAAGACTGGGAATAGCGGAGCTGTATCCGGGGGTACAGTTCCTTTGTCTGCAATTCCAGCAGGGCCTCGGTAAGCTCCTTGTTCCGGACATCGGGAACCATGGTCTGCTCCGCCCCTCGGACGGCGATAAAAAAGATCGACGCCGCGATAACGCCCACAAATACCATAAGGCAAAAGGCCATGGAAATAAAAAGCTTGAGGTGGTTGGCTATATAACCTTCTATTGCGTCCGAGTCCAGGTTGATAAAACCCATATTTTTCTAACCGTTACCGCCCGATTCGGCGGGACACACTCCTAAACAAGCGCCGATAAAATTCCGCGCCCCATTGAGAAAGGCCCGCCACTCCAGGGCTTTCTTTGCCTGGTACTGGAGGACCTTCAGCGCCAGGACTCCGTTTCCCGTTTGTACCAGTATCCCCCGCCGCTTGTCTACGCCCAGAACAAGGCCCGCAGGAGAGCCGGAGGGATTCTGCCCGGTTCCGTCCTTTCCGGGGACAGGGGGACATCCCTCCTCCCCATAGGGCTCCGCCTCAAGGATATAGAGCCGTTCCTTCCCATGGCAAGTCCAGGAGAGGGGCCAGGGATTGTAAGCCCGAATTTTGGCGTCGATCCCCGGGGCGGCGCCGCCCCAGTCGATAAGGCCGTCTTCTTTGGCGATCAGGGAACAGTAACTCGCCTCCCGGTGGTCCTGGGGCCTGGCTTCCGGGTTTCCCGCCTCCAGAGCCCGGAGCAGGGGGGGGAGAAGTTCCGCGGCCTTACGGGCCATAAGGACGCCCAGGGCGCCGGTGGTTTCCCTGCCATTTAGAGGCATCCGCTCCTGAACCAGAATGTCCCCGCTGTCCATCTCCAGGGCAAGACGCTGGATCGTGATCCCCGTTTCCCGGTCCCCCGCGAGGATCGCCTGGGGAATGGGGGTGGGCCCCCGGTATTTGGGAAGAAGGCTCGGATGGATGTTGATCCCCCCCAGGGGGAAAAGGGCAAGAAACCGGGGGCCGAAGATCCTGCCGTAGGCAAAACTCACCAGCAGATCGGGCTTTAAAGCGGCCGCGAGCTCCCGGGCTTCGCTTTTAAGGCTTTCCGGTTTGATCACCGGAAGAGGGAGGCCCCGGGCGGCAAAACGCCGGGACAGGGCTTCCGCGGCGGCCCCCACATCGGTGGGCTGGGGACTGCCCCGCCGTCCCCTGGGCCTGTCCGGATTGGTAAGAACCCCGGCAAGTCCGATGTCCCTCCGGCCCTCCGCTTCCAGAGTCATATCCCCCAGCGCCTCAAGGGCGGGAACGGCGATGGCCGGACTCCCCGCGTAGAGTATCCTCACTCGGTTCCGGGGCTCTCCTCCCCCGCCGCGATTTTATTGAGCTTCGCCAGCACCCGATCCCGCTTCCGGGGGGAGAGCCGGTCGATAAACAGAACCCCCTCCAGATGATCGTACTCGTGGAGGATCACCCTGGCCAGGATGCCTTCGGTTTCCACGGTGAAGGGCCGGCCCTTCTCGTTCCAGGCCTGAACCCTCACCGCCCGGGGACGGACCACGTCCGCCCAGACGCCGGGGATAGACAGACAGCCTTCCTCGTATTTTACGGTTTCCTGGGAGGTGGCGGTAATCGAGGGGTTGATAAAAACCCGTGGCTCATCCCCTTCGATATGGATCACGAAGATCCGCTGCATAAGACCGATCTGGGGGCCCGCCAGCCCCACCCCTTTCTGTTTGTGAAGGATCTCGATCATCTCCCCGGCGATTTTTACAATTTCCCCGTTTATATCCTTAACCGCTTCCGCCTTCCGCCGGAGCAGATCGTTCCCCAAAGTGATCACTTTCATGTTTTTACGATACCAGATAAGGAACCCGCGAACAATCCTGTTTGTCCGGAATTACGGGTTCATTCCTCTGGGAGACCCCAGAATCTCCGACAGGACAAGGGCCTGCTGCATGGGACGCAGGGCCTTGATACGGCGGAAAAAAGCGGGGGCGGGAACCTGCCGGGGCTCCGCCGGAAGGCCCCCGGCGGTTTGACTCCCGAGCCGGGGGGTCAAACCGGGAGGGACGGAATCTAAAGATCCCAGGCCCGGCAGGGAGACCAGGGAAGGAAGGGGAGGAGGAGCTGCCTGCCGGGGAGGCTTCGATTCCGCCAGGTAGAACCTGGGCGGTATATCGTCCCCCCTGTCCCGTTCCGCGTTCCCTGTTTCGTCCTCATCCCGTTCTTCCGCTTCCTGAACCGGCATTGACGGGGCTGTTCCGCGCCGGGAAGCGGCGGCGTTTTTTATGCCCCCGTAGATCCGTAAAACCACGGAGACGACAATGATGATGGGTATCAGATTGGAAAACAGGAAGTTTATCAGGTAGTTCATACGCCTTCCGAACCAAGTCCCGCGCCCGGGGAAGATCCGCCGGTGGAAGCGCCCCCGATGGAGGCCCGCATTTCCGTATCGGCCTGGATGTTCTTGAGCCGGTAATAATCCATCACCCCAAGATGGCCGTTCTTAAAAGCCTCGGCAATGGCCAGGGGAATTTCCGCCTCCGCCAGAACCACCTTGGCCCGGTTTTCCTGTACCAGGGCAATCATCTCCTGTTCCCGGGCCTGGGCGGCGGCCCGGCGTTTTTCCGCCTCCGCCTGGAAGCGCCGCTTGTCCGCCTCGGCCTGATCGGCCTGGAGTTTGGCCCCCACGTTTTGCCCCACGTCAATATCGGCGATGTCAATCGACAGAATCTCGAAGGCGGTTCCCGCGTCCAGGCCCTTTTCAAGCACCCGCTTGGAAATGGTATCCGGATTCTCCAGCACCGCCTTGTAAGATTCGGAGGAGCCGATGGTGGTAACGATACCTTCGCCCACCCGGGCAATGATGGTCTCCTCCGTGGCGCCGCCCACAAGCCGCTCGATGTTGGCCCGCACGGTAACCCTGGCCTTAACGCAGAGCTGGATGCCGTCCTTGGCTACCGCGTCGATGGTGACCTTCCCCTTGCCGGAATCCGGGCAGTCGATGACCTTTGGGTTAACGCT
>JAITQR010000049.1 GCA_031288815.1 Treponema sp. | reverse complement strand
TGGCTGTAAAGATCCCCGGGATAGCCTCGGTTACTGGGAACCTGCTCCTGGATGATCGAGATCTCCTTCATGGCGTCGGCGAAGTTGGTCATGTCGGTGAGGAGCACCAGCACGTCCTTACCCTGGAGGGCGAACTGCTCGGCCACAGCCAGGGACATGTCGGGGATCATGAGGCACTCGACCGTGGGATCGCTGGCGGTGTGGACGAACATGACCGTCCGGGAGAGGGCGCCCCCTTCTTCCAGGGTATCCTTGAAGAAAAGGTAGTCGTCGTACTTGAGGCCCATGCCTCCCAGGACGATGACGTCAACCTCGGCCTGCATGGCGATGCGGGCCAAAAGCTCGTTGTAGGGCTCGCCGGAAACCGAGAATATGGGGAGCTTCTGGGAAACCACCAGGGTATTGAAAAGATCGATCATCGGGATGCCGGTGCGTATCATGCGCCGGGGGATGATGCGCTGGGCCGGGTTGACCGAAGGCCCGCCTATGGGGATAAGATTTTCCGTAAGAGCCGGGCCCCTGTCCCTGGGATGGCCGGAACCGGAGAATACCCGGCCCATCAGGTTATGAGAGAAAGAAACCTGCATGGGGCGGCCCAGAAAGCGCACCGTATCGCCGGTGGATATGCCCCGGCCGCCAGCAAACACCTGGAGGGAAACCAGATCGTTTTCCAGCCGGTTGACCTCCGCCAGGGAAGTGCCGAACACGGTATCCACCTCGGCCAGATCGCCGTAACGGACCCCTTCGGCCTTTACGGTGATAACGCTGCCGGTAATCGACTCAATTTTACTATAAACCTTTTTCATGATTCCGTCCTATCACTTACGTTTTCAGCCTTCTCAGGCCCGGAGCATCTTTTCGAGCCCTTTATCAACGCCCCCGGATCTTTCCGTCACAATGGATTCAATCTCTTTCTCTATAGAAGAAAAGCGCTCGCTCTTCCATTCCGAGCCGTTGTAGTCGAGGAACTTCTGCCGGAGCCGGTTGAACCAGCTCCGGGCCTCGTTTTTATCGGGGAAAGAAAATTGGGAACCCAGAATTTTGAGGATGATCCGGAATATGTAGTCCTGCCTCTCCGGGCTTACCGCCGAGTCCACCGCGTCAAAGGAGTTCTGCTGGAAGTAAACCGCGTCCAGGAAATCCCCCTTGAGGTAGACCACATAGTCATCGAGGCTGGTGCCTTCCTCGCCCACGACTTTCATCATCTGTTCCACCTCGCTGCCCCGGCGCATAAAGCCGTGGGCATAGGAAACCTTGTCCTGGGGGATGATCCCCGAGTACTTGGACCAGGAATCCAGGGGATGAATGGCCGGATACTTGCGGGCGTCCGAGCGTTCACGGGAAAGGCCGTGGAAGGCGCCGACGACTTTAAGGGTGGCCTGGGTCACGGGCTCCTCGAAGTTACCGCCTGCGGGGCTGACCGTACCGCCTATGGTAACGGTGCCTGTGGAGCCGTCCCGGAGCCGCACGATGCCGGCCCTCTCGTAGAAGCTGGCTATGGTGGATTCAAGGTAGGCGGGGAAGGCTTCCTCACCGGGTATTTCTTCCAGGCGGCCCGACATTTCGCGCATGGCCTGGGCCCAGCGGCTTGTGGAGTCCGCCAGGAGGAGGATGTGAAGCCCCATCTGCCGGTAGTATTCGGCCAAAGTTACGGCGGTATAGACCGACGCTTCCCTGGCCGCCACAGGCATGGAGGAGGTGTTGCAGATGATAACCGTCCGTTCCATGAGGGAGCGGCCGGTGCGGGGGTCCGTCAACTCGGGAAATTCCTTGAGGGTTTCGACGACTTCCCCCGCCCGCTCGCCGCAGGCCGCCAGGATCACGATGTCCACGTCGGCGTGGCGGCTCGTGATCTGCTGCAAAACCGTCTTTCCCGCGCCAAAGGGACCGGGGATACAATAGGTTCCGCCCCTGGCCACGGGGAAAAAGCTGTCGATGAGCCGCACCCTGGTAACCATGGGGTCCACGGGCTTGAGCCTTTCTTCGTAACAATCCACCGGCCGCTTGACGGGCCAGCGGAAGCTCATGGCCACCGGGAAGGTATTGCCCTTCTCGTCTTTTAATTCCGCTATAGTGTCGCGGATCTTGTAAACCCCCGCGGACTTTACCGACGAGACCGTATAGCTCCCGTGGAGCCCGAAGGGAACCATGATCCGGTGGGTAAAGGCGCCTTCGGGCACCGTACCCAGGGTATCGGCCCGTTCCACCCGGTCCCCGGGTTTGGCAACAGGGGTAAAATCCCAGGTCCTTTCGGCGGAGAGGGCGTCAAGATAGACCCCCCGTTCCAGAAAGTACCCCGCTTTTTCCGCCAACTGGGGCAGGGGATTCTGGAGGCCGTCATAAACCTGGCCCAAAAGACCGGGGCCCACTTCTACGGCCAGCATGTCGCCGGTATACTCCACCTGATCCCCCACGGAGATCCCCTTGGTGATTTCGAAAACCTGAAGCTGGCTTATGTCGCCTCGGATACGGATAACCTCGCTTTTAAGCTGTTGATCCGCTACTTTGACATAGCCTACCTCGTTCATGGATACGGCGCCGTCAAAACGGACGCTCACCATATTGCCGTTAACGGCGACTACGGTACCTTTGGTTCCTGTCATTTAGATTCTCCCGCTTGTTCCAGGATGGAAGCGTACAATGTTTTATATTCCCCAAACCCTTCCTCGGTTTTAAAAGCCTGCCTCCTCTCCATAAGGAGAAGTTTGAGGAGATAGGCGTAAATCGTGTTTTCGCTAAAATAATCGATGCCCTGGAGGCTCTCGATGGCGTTCCAGCGCGCCCGGTCCAGAAAGATCTCCGCGTCCAGGGGGGATTCTATCGCCAGCGCGGCCTTGGCGGCCGCCGCCGCGCCCGCCGGAAATTCCGGTGCGTCAACAGGCTCCCGCTTAAGGCGGGCCGACCGGAGCCGGGCCAGGTTGAGCCTCAGGGCGCTTTCCCATTCCCCCCAGGAGCTAAGGAATTCCGATTTAACCGGAGGGACCGCCGCCGGGTCCAGGGCGCAGGCGTCCAAGACCGCCCCTTCCTCATGGCTCATGGCGCTCCGGGCCAGCTCCTTAAAGGCCGCCGGGCTCATGGGAAGCGGCTGACCATAGATAAGATAGGGAAGCTGGGCCGCCAGATAATAGTAGGAACCCACCGCCTATATTCCTTTGGCGGCGGTTTTAAGGATTTCCGCCAGACGGGGATTGAGGTAAGCCGAAAGAAGCTCCGCCACCGCTTCGGCGGAAAAATCGTAGTAAGCCGAACCGTCTTTATTGGCAATCCGGAAACCGGCGCCCAGGTTCCGGTCCGATTTAAGCTCCACACCTTTCTTTAATTCCGAGGCCAGTTTATCCTTAAACCAGCCCTCGATTTTTTTGAGTTCCCCTTCCGGGAGTACTACCGCAAGGTCGTCGGAGCCGCCCCTGGCAACCCAGGATTTGAGGAGTTCCGGCAGGGCCGCCTTGAGGGTGTCTTCGCCATAGGCGGCGGCGGTTTCCCGGGCCGTGATTTTGCCCAGCAGGGCTTCGATCTCGGCCTTGAAAGCCAAAACCAGGTTCCGGGAAGCCTGTTCCAGGGCCGCCTCTCCCGCCTTTTGGGAGCGCTCGGCATCCTGCCTGCCCCGGTCGACAATTTCTGCCGCTTCCTTCTGGGCCGCTTCAACAATGCGCCGGGCCTCCCCTTCGGCATCCCGTTTAAGCCGGGAAGCTTCCGCGGAAGCGGACTCTATCCCCTCTTTTTTAATTTTATCGATTAATTCCTGCAGTTGGATTTCCATAAATGCCCCTTACCCTGATTACAACCTGATTACATATACATATTACTCAGTTTAACTAGAATTCAAGTGCTTTTCAAGGGGTATATTGTTTGTATTCTGTAAATTTCGTGGTGTTTTTTCTTATGGACCAGGCCATGGAGCCCGCTCCAAAGCATCGGCGTTTGCTTTCCAAAAAACAGAAGCGGGAGTATCGCCTCTGCGTTCCTTCAATCAACAACAAGAGAACGAACTTTTTCAAGAGGCAGATCAGTCGTCTCAGCGACATCTTCTACCGCCCATCCCTTTGCCAGAAGATTCCGCGCTATCGCAAGGGCTTGTTCTTCTTTGCCCCGTTCAATCCATTGGGGGATTATCCCCGCCTCCGTAAATACTTCCTCAAAGGTCCTCGTGCCGTTTGTCATACTCCATGCCTCCAAAAACGCCTCGGGATTCGCCCGCAACAACACATCCAAATAGGCGCTCAACGGCGCCTCACATCCCGCTTCTCTCCCCGCATTTTAGTTTTTCGGGGCGGCCCGGGCTAGTACCTTGATTGGACTAAATACCCTGATATGAGCAATTACGGAAATAAAGAGAAACAACCGCTAAGTCAAAAAAGGAGGGCTAAAATACTCCATTTCCTATACTTCTTCGACTTTGTGGTAAAATTCCAATGATTTTTGAAGAACAGACTAACCGCAAAGGCGAAGACGGCGAAGAAGGAAGTCAAAAAAGGACTTTGGCACAAAAAATTATTCGACTTCGCGGTAAAAAATTCTTCAAATCCTGATAGTTTCCAGACGACGACTGGAAAGTAAACGCCGATGCTCCCCATGGAAAAGAGAGAGCATATAAAAAACCCGGCCCCGGAAAGCCGGGATCCTGTTGCATTTGCGGGTTTTATGCGCGAAGCGCAACAAACTACTCGCCCGGTACTGCTCATTCCTCATTATTAATTATTCGAAGCTGTTCCAAAACTTCAGTTTTTGGAACAGCTTCCTTAGATTTATATAGAAAAACCGGGCTTTTGGCCGGTTTTTCGAAGAGCTTGTTCCAAAACTAACCGAGTTTTGAAACAAGCTCAAATATATACGAATTTTCACCCAAATCTAAAGCAA